>NZ_LRIC01000026.1:0-58458 GCF_001758725.1 Janthinobacterium sp. HH106
GCGCCGCGCCATCGGCCAGCCAGGCCAGCGCGGCCGTCGAGTCGAGCGCCAGCGGCTGCGCCTCGCGGCCAAACAGGAAGCCCCAGACCAGGCCCGAGGTGTCCGAGCCGTAGGTAAAACCGGCAGTTTCCATCGCCATCGTGAATCTTTCTCGCGCAGTGTGATTGATCGTCGCGCGATGTTAATACACGGATGTGTCCGGAAAATGACAAGGCCACCGCGATGGGTGGCCTTGTCCGGACTACGGCTGCATATTAATTGCGATGGGGATTATCGGGACGGCGGTCGTCGCGGTTCGGAACGCCGTCGCCGTCGCGGTCGTGGCGGTTGCCGTTGTCGCGGTCATAGCGGTTGGGGATGCCGTCGTGGTCGCGGTCGCCGTTCGGGCCGCGTGGCGACCAGCGGCCTTGCTCCATCTGCCAGCGGCCGTCGCGCTGGTTCCAGGCGGGCGGCGCATACACGTAGCCGGGGCGTTCGGCGATCCATACGCCAGGCGTCCAGGCGTAGCGCTGGCTGCGCCATTCCCAGTGGCCGGGCACCCAGGCGTAGCCGTGGCGGGCGCGCGGGATGGCTTCGCGGCGCGGCGGCGGCGGGGCGATGCGGATGTCGTCATAGCGCACCGGCTGCACCTGTGCGGCGACCCAGCCGCCACGGTCCAGGCGCCAGCGGTTGTTCTCTTGTATCCAGGCGGCGCGGCGGTACTGGTTGCCGCCGCGTTCGCGCAGCCATTCTCCGTCGTTCCACACATGGCGCTGGCCATCCCAGTTCCAGTAGCCTGGCGCCCAGACATAGCCGGCGCGCGGTGCCGGCACGCTTTCAAACCGTGGCGGAGGCGGGGCGTTGCCGACGACAATGCTGACGCCGAGCTGATTCTGTGCCATGGCCTGCGCGGGCAGGAAGGCTGCGGCGCTGATGGCAAGCATGGCTGCTGCGTAGAGTGTGATGGGTTTCATGATGTGCTCCATTTCGGTGATTGCGTGAAATGGACTATAGGCGCTTGCCGGCGGTTTTTTGCCTTTGATTCAACTTATTACAATTGACACAATGCTGTGTGTCCGTGTATCCGTGGCCGATACAAATGGCGGCCTGGCGCGGTCGTGTTCAAACTGGCGCCAGGCGGCGTGGGGGCAGCATCGGTGACTCACAGGGCGCTGGCGGTGGTGTTGCCCAGCAAGGCCTGGCGTTCCTCGATCAGCGAGATTTTCTTTTCCTGTTCCGTCAGGCGCTTGGCGCTGACGACGACGACGGGGATGGCGTTCGCCTGCGCCGCATTGCCGGTTTCTGCCGCCTGTGGCCTGGTGAAGCTGGCATAGCTGGCATAGCTGGCACCGCAGGCGATGGCGACGGCGACGGTGAAGATGGCTTCCATGTTTTTCAAGGCTTTCATGATCGTTCCTTTCGGTGGCGGGTGGGTATGCATGCACTGTAGCCAAGCGCGCGCCGGCCCGCCATGCGCATGCGACCAGCCGTGGTTTTGGCGGGATGGCCTGCAAAAAAACGGCGCTGAAATGCCTGCGCGGGCGACCGCTTGAATTGAGGCCTAATTAGCCCTGTATCCGTGCATATGAATGTACTTGCCGCGTGGCATTATTTGATACTGCGCGGTGTAGCGTGCGCCGCCGGCGCTCCTGCTAGAATCGCTACGGTAGCCAGCGCGCACGCAATCATTCTCATCAGGAGTCACACATGTTCCAATTGTTTGGTTTTGGCGGCGCCCGCTGCCCGCGCTGCGAGCACAAGAACGGCGCTGCCGCCGGCTATTGCGCGCAATGCGGCTTGTCGCTGGGCGCTCCCGACAGCGACGCGGTGCTGCATGCCAATCAATGGCATCTTGCTGATGGGCAACTGGCCCTGTTCTTTGGCGTGCGCGAACTGTCCTCGCTGTTTGGCAGCGCCGCACGCCGCCTGCAGGTGCCCGCCGAGTCGCGCGCCTGGATCGTGCAATCGGACGCTTTCACCTTGATACCGGCCGGCGATTACGACAGCGCCGCCTTCTTTGCGCGCCTGCCCGCGCTGCTGCCGGCACGCCCGGCCGAAGTGCTGATCGCGCGCGCCGACGCCGTGGGCCTGGAATTCGACCTGCCCGCCCTGGCCAGCACGGAACTGCTGAACATCGCCGCCTCGCTGCGCGTGGACATCGCGCTGGGCCAGCCCGATGCGTTCGCGCGCCAGTTCATGCGCGCGCCGGGAGCCGTCACGCGCGCTCACCTGCACGCCTTGCTGCTGCCGTCCGTGCGCCAGATCGCGCTGGAATTCATCGGCAGCCGCGCGCTGCGCGAGATGGACGCGAATGCCGACCTGCGGCCCGAATTGAACGAACGCCTGCAATCGGCCCTGACGCAGCGCCTGGCGCCGTCCGGCCTGGCCGTGGCGCGCGTGGAAACGCTGAGTCTGCGGCACGACAAGCGCGCGGGCGAGGGCGATGCCGCCGCCAGCATCGGCACCCTGTGGCTGGGCGGCTTGCCGGCGCAGGAACTGGAACAGCACAGCCTGGAGCGCATGAAGCAGCTAGACCAGCTGTATGACGAGGAAGAATGGCAGCGCATCCGCCGCGAGGAACTGGCGGCGCGCCACGCGCACCGGCGCGCCGAACTGCGGCAGGACGCGACGCTGGAAAAGGCGGAGCTGGGCCATCAGGAAGCGGAGCGCCTGCAAGCGCTGCGCGGACGCCAGATCGACCTGTATGGCCGCATCCTGGAAGCGAAGTCGCGGCGCCAGGCGCTCGACCATGGCGCCGCGCTGGCGCTGGGCGAGCTGGAACAGGAACTGGCGCAAAAGGGCGCCCAGCGCGCCGATGAGGCGGCCAACTGGGAACACGTGCGCGCGCTGGCCGCCATCAAGATGCGCAGCGAGCTGGAATTGTCGCAGCTGCACGGACGCGAACAGATCCAGATGGCGCAGCAGCGCTTTACGCATCAGGTGCATTTGCAGTCGATCGCGCAGCAGGTGGAAAGCGCGCTGCTGATCGACGACGAGACGGGCCGCCGCACCCAGCTGGCGCGCCTGCGCCAGGCGGAAGCGGATGCGGCCCAGCGCGAGGCGCAGCTGGAGGCGGAGCAGCACCAGGCGGCCTGGCAGGGCCTGATGCTGGCCAACGCGGCGCGCAAGCGCGAGGCCGAGCGGGTACAGGAGTGGGAAGACCAGATGCAGCTGGCGCGCCAGCGCGAACTGCTGCGCGCCGAGGCGCACAAGGATGAAGCGGCCCAGGTGCAGGCGGCGGAGATCGCGGAAAAGGTGGCGGCGCTGCGGCGCGGCGGCGCGCGCGAGGAGGCCGTCGCGCAGCAGGAAAAGCTGCTGCGCACCATCGAGGCCGACGGCGTGCACGCGCGCCAGCTGCAGCAGCAATCGCAGCTGGCGCAGCTCGACGCGCTGGCCATCGAGGAACAGCGCCAGCAGCTGCGCCAGCTGGAACAGGAAGCGCAGTGGCAGCGCGACTTGCTGGCCATGACGCAGCAGCGCGAAAGCGATTACGCGCGCTGGAAGGGAGAATATGAGGCGTTGCTGGCGCAGCAAGCGCATGCGGCCGAACTGGCGCGCATCGATATCGACCGCATCGAGAAAATCGGTTCGCTGAGCGATACGGGCAAGGTGGCCATGGCCGCCGGGCAGAACGCGGCCGCGCTGGCGCAAGTGCTCAAGGTGCAGCTGCAGGCCGGCATGAGCGCCGAGCAGATTCACGCGCTGGCGGCGCTGGCGGCGGCCGAGAACAGCGTCGCGCCGCTGGACGCGCTGCGCATGGCGCAGGACAGCGTGGCGCAGGAGCGCAGCTACCTGGAAGGCCAGGCGGAACGCGAACGGCGCCAGCAGCTCGACCTGATCAACCTGCAGAACGCGGCGCACGCGCACGGCCTGTCGGCGCAGGCGCAGCTGGGCGTGGCCGTGGCGCAGGCGCTGCAGCCTGGTGCAGCTTCCGCCGCGCCGGCATCGGCGCCGGCCCGCTGCAAGAACGGCCATGCGCAGCGCGCGGGTCACCCGGAAGATAAATTCTGCGCCGCCTGCGGTGTCGCCCTGCAGCCTTGATGGAAGCGTTTCACCCCAGATGATGCAAAAAGCACGAGACAAACTGCGGGAACTGCGCGCCCTCCACGACGACGGGCTGCTCAGCGAGCAGGAATTTGAACGCCGCAAGAACGCCATCCTCGACGCCGAGTACGCGCCGCCCGGCGCCGCTCCCGTGGCCGCGCCGTTGCCCGTGCGCCAGGGCACGGAGCTGGGCTTCATGACGGGCCAGGAAATCGGCCCGCAGAACCGCCGCTACCGGCTCGAACGGCTGATCGGCACGGGCGGCATGGGGCAGGTATGGCAAGCGACCGACCTGGCCACGCACGCGGAGCTGGGCAGCAGCGAAATGGTGGCGCTGAAGATCTTGCCGCCGCAGCTGACGCAAAGCGCCACGCATGCCAAGTTGCTGATCGAGGAAGCGACCCAGGCGAGGAAGCTCGCGCATGAAAACATCGTGCGCGTCTACGAGTGGGCGCAGGACCCGGCCACGGCCAGCTATTTCATCATCATGGAATGCCTCGATGGCGAAGACCTCGAGCATTATCTGGCGCGCGAGGGCGCGCTGCCTCTGTCCACGGTGCAGCAACTGCTGCAGCCGGTGGCCGACGCCCTGTCGTATGCGTGGGAAAAGCACAAGCTGGTGCACCGCGACCTCAAGCCGGGCAACGTCTTCCTGACGGCGAAAGGCGACGTCAAGCTGCTCGATTACGGCATCGCTTCGCGCGTGCGCAATGCGGACAGCAGCCTGGCGCTGGACATGCCGAATGCGGGCACGCACGGCTACCGGGCGCCCGAGGCCGGCGCCAACCAGCGCCAGCCCAGCCCGCGCCTGGACGTGTATGCGGTGGCCGTGATGATTTACCAGATGCTCGAAGGGCGCATGCCGTTCGACGACGCGCGCAGCGCCAGCCATCTGCCGTCGGCGCCGCAAGCGCTCAACGCGCAGCAGTGGCAGGTGCTGCAGAACGGGTTTTCGCTGACGCCGGAATTGCGTCCGCAATCGGTGCAAGCCTTGCTGGAAAACCTGGAGCGCGCGGCCGGGCCGTCGCCCGAAGAACTGGCGGAGCAGGCGCGCCAGCAGCAGGCGCGCGCGGCGCAGCAGCAAAAGGCGGCGGCGCTGGCCGCCGAACAGGCCCGCGAGGCGGCGCTCAAAGAGGCACGTGCGCGCCAGGAAGAACTGGACCAGCGCCGGAAGGCGGAAATCCAGGCCGCCGCGCTGGAAAAGCAGCGATTGGACAAACTGCGCCGCGAGCAGGAGGCGCAGCGCCATTTCGAAGCGGAAGAGGCGCGCAAGCTGCGCAAGGAAGCGCTGCGCGGCCAGCTGCGCGCGCGCCGCGAAGCCGATGCCGCCACCGCCTTGCAGGAACACCAGGAATTGCAGCGCAAGGCCATCGTCGCCAAGGCGGAGGCGGCCTACCGCGCCGAGCAGGAACGCGCGCGCCGCGAAGAGGCCAGCCGCGCCGCCGCGGCCGCTGTCCCGGCGCCGGCCTCCGCGCCTGTGCCGGAAGCGGACCACGTGGAACCGGTGCCCAATGCGGAAGGCGTCTTGCGCGACGATTTTCTCGATGGCTCGGGACAGGGGCCGGAACTGGTGCTCATTCCCAGCGGCCGCTTCCAGATGGGCGCGCACGAGACGGAACACAAGGCCGCCATCCAGGCCGGCTCGCAACAGGCCTGGCTCGAGCGCGAGATGCCGCAGCACTGGGTCGGCATCTCGCGCCCGTTCGCGCTGGCCCGGCATCCTGTCAGCGTGGGCGAATGGCGCGCCTTCGTCAAGGCGACCGGCTGGGCGGGCGGTTCCGAGACGGACTGGGACAATCCCGGCTTCGTGCAGAACGACCAGCACCCGGTGGTGGGCGTGAGCTGGAATGACGCGCAGCTGTACCTGGCGTGGCTGAGCGAGCGCACGGGCCGCCAGTACCGCCTGCCCAGCGAAGCGGAATGGGAATACGCTTGCCGCGCCGGCACGCGCACGGCCTTCAACGTGGGCGACACGATCAGCACCGAGCAAGCCAACTACGACGGTCTGTATGTGTACAACGGCGGCCCGCGCGGCGTGTACCGGGGCGGCACCAGCCCGCTGGGCACCTTCGCGCCGAATTCCTGGGGCCTGTTCGACATGCATGGCAATGTGTGGGAATGGGTGCAGGACGTGGTGCACGACAATTACGAAGGTGCGCCCGTCGACGGCAGCGCATGGGAAGAGGGCAGCGACAGCAGCCGGCGCATCCTGCGCGGCGGCTCGTGGCTGTACCACCCGCGCTACCTGCGCTCGGCCCTGCGCAACGGTTTTTCCACCGTGCTGTCGAACGACATCGTGGGCTTCCGCGTGGCGCGCACGCTCGATTAGGCAAGTACGGCGCCTGGCGTCGTTGCGCCGGACCCGGAAGAAATGGCGCTGATGGCCGACGCCGTCTTCCGTATCATATGACCAGGTAGCAGGAGAGCGGGCTGCGCCAAGCGGGCAAACGGTGTAAATTGTGGCTTTCCAAACGCACCAAGGAACGCCATGACCATCAAAGCCATCCGCGACCAGTCGCAACCCATGCGCCACATCGTGCACGTGCGCGATCACATCATTTCCGCCGACGCCTCGGTGGAGGAGGGCGGCGGCGACGCCGGCCCTTCGCCGCACGACTTGTACGACGCGGCCCTGTCGGCCTGCAAGGCGCTCACCGTCGTCTGGTACGCCAGACACAAGGGCATCGCGCTGGAACACGTGGAAGTGTCGACCGAGCGCGATGCCAGCGACGAGCGCAAGGGCGTGTACCGCCTGGCCGCCACCCTGCACCTGACGGGCGAACTGACGGATGCGCAGCGCCAGGAATTGCTGGCCGTGGCCGGCAAATGCCCGATCCACAAGCTGATGACGGCCGTCACCACGGAAATCACGACGGTGCTGGCATGAGCGCGGCCATCCTGAAAAGCCACGAGAAGGACTTGGGCGGCGGCTTCATCGTGCGGCGCCTGCTGCCTTCCGCAGTAAAACAGGCCGTCGGCCCCTTCATCTTCTTCGACCATTTCGGCCCCATCGATGTGGCGCCCGACGCCAACCACGACGTGCGCCCGCATCCGCATATCGGCCTGGCCACCGTCACTTATCTGTTCGAGGGCGCGATCGACCACCGCGACAGCATCGGCTCCTGCCAGCGCATCGAACCGGGCGCCATCAACTGGATGACGGCCGGGCGCGGCATCGTGCATTCGGAGCGCACGCCGCACGACCTGGCCGGGCAGCCGCACCGCACGCACGGCTTGCAGCTGTGGGCCGCGCTGCCAAAGGCGCACGAGGAAGATGCGCCGAGTTTCACGCACACGCCGCAGGCCGACATTCCCGTCGTGACGCTCGATGGCGCCGTGGTGAAAGTCCTCATTGGCACGGCGTTTGGCCAGACTTCGCCCGTGCGCACCTACATGCCCACGCTGTACCTGGACGTGGCGCTGCAGGCGGGGCGCGAGTTGCGGCTGGAGGACTTGCCGGCGGAAGCGGCGATCTATCCGATCAGCGGGGAGGTGCTGGTCGACGGCGTGGCGCTGCTGCCACACACCATGGCCTTGCTGGAGGAGGGTAAGGCGCCTGTCGTGACGACAGGCGGCGGGCCGGTGAAGTTCGTCGTGATCGGCGGCGAACCGCTGGACGGCCACCGCTACCTGTTCTGGAATTTCGTCTCGTCGAGCAAGGAGCGCCTGTCGCAGGCGGCCGACGACTGGAGCGCCCAGCGCATGGGACAAGTGCCGGGCGAGACGGAATTCATCCCGTTGCCGAAGGCGCCATTGCGTCCTCCGGCATAAGCTGGCTTAGAAGCGCGCGCGCAAGGTCAGTTGCGCCTTGCGCGGCTCGCCATAGAAATTGCCCCAGGCCGGCGCGCCCACCGTCTGGTAGTAGCGCTTGTCGAGCAAGTTCGTCACGGACAGCGATGCCGTCCAGTTGCGGTCGATCTGGTACGCGGCGCGCGCGCTCCACAAGGCATACGCGCCTTGCGCCACGGTCACGTCGCGCGTGACGCGCGAGCTCTCCGTCTGGAAGTTCACGCCGCCGCCCACGCTCCACTGCTGCAAGGCGCCGGGCAGGCGGTAGTCGCTCCACGTGCGCAGCATGTGGCGCGGCGAGTAGGTGCTGGCGAACATCACGCCCGCGTTCGACGTCTGCTCCAGGTACTTGAAATTGTTCAGCGTGTAGCCGGCGAACAGCTGCCAGCCCGGCGCCACTTCGCCGCTGATTTCCGCATCGAGGCCTTCGCTGCGCACCTTGCCCGTCGAGAAATAGCACTCCGTGCCGCTGGAGCAGGTATTGGCCAGGTCGAGTTCCGCGCGGTTGCGCTGCTCGATGCGGAACAGCGCCAGCGAGGTGTTCACCTTGCCGTCGAACAGTTCACCCTTGACGCCCACTTCCAGGTTGCGGCCCTTGAGCGGGTCGAGCAGGGCGCCATCGGCCGTGCGCTGGTTTTGCGGCTGGAAGATGTCGGAGACGCTGGCGTAGCCGGACCAGCGCTTGTCGAATGCGTAGATCACGCCGCCATACGGCGTGACGACGCCGTTTTCGCGGTACGGGTCGATGTACACCTCGCCCGTGTCGCGGTACACGCTGCTCCATTTGTAGTTCGACACGCGGGCCCCCGCCACCACGGTGAGCGGATCGCTGACGCTGAAACGGGCCACGCCGTAGGCGCCCGTCTGCGTCATTTTTGTTACGCTGGGGTCGCCCCGGTAGCTGTGTTCGCGGAACCAGGCGTCGCTCGGTTCGGCCACGCCGTGATTCGGCTGCAGCGGATTGTTCGCTTGCTGCAGCAGGGCCAGACTAAAATCGCTGTCGCTTTCCAGGCGGTTCGTGCTGATGCCGGCGCTGAAGCCGTGGCGGCGGCCAAAGGCGTTGAATTTACCGTCGAGCGACAGGTCGAGGCCCTTGTTAGTGCTGCCGTAGTCGAACACGCCGCCATACATCATCATGCCGGCCAGGGTGGCGGGGTCGATCGCGCCCTGGCTGAACATGTATTTCACGTCATGCCGCTCGCGCGTGTAGTTGGCGCTGGCCTTGAGCGACCAGTCGGCGTCGAAGTGGTGCTCGAATTCGGCGAAGACGGCCGTCTGGCGGCTAGCCCAGCGGTTCCAGTCGGCACCGAGGAAAGTCTCGCGGGGCAGTTTCGGATCGCTGCCGTCGCGGTAGCGCGGCATGCCGGAAAAGAAGGGCGTCGCGTGCAGTTTTTCGTAGCTGGCGCCCGTCGTCAGCTTGCTGCCCGGCGCCAGGTCGAATTCCAGCACGCCGTACAGCACGTCCGTGCGGCTGTCGGCCACGTCATAAAAATAATCGCGCTGGTCATGCGCGGCCACGGCGCGGCCGCGGATGCTGCCCGATTCGTTCAAGGGGCCGGTGACATCGACTTCGCCGCGCACGTCGTTCCAGCGGCCCGCGCTGAGTGCCAGCTGCACCTGCTTTTCCGCCAGCGGACGCTTGCGCACCATGTTGATGGCGGCGCCCGGCGAGCCCGTGCCCTGCAGCAGGCCCGTGGCGCCGCGCACGATCTCCACGCGATCGAGCATGGCCGTATTGCTGGTGAAGCTGTTCGCCTGCGGGTAGTACATGGCGCGGTTGACGCCGTCGAACTGGTACGTGTCGACCATGAAGCCGCGCGAATACACATAGCGTCCGCCCATGGGGCTGTCGTACATGGTGATGCCGGTGGTGTTGGCCAGCACGGCGTCGATGGTGTTGAGGTTCTGGTCATCCATCTTTTGCCGCGTGACGACGCTGACGGACTGGGGAATCTCGCGCAAGGTCTGCACGCCCTTGCCGACGGTGACGGCGCGCGCCGCATACGAGTTGCTGTGTTCACTGACGGGGTCGCGCTCCATGCTGGCGTTCACGACCACGGGCGCCATGGTCTTTTCCACGCCGGCCGCCGGCGCGGAGGAGGGCGCCGCCTGGCGCAGCACGTAGGCGCCGTTCGGCAGCTGCACCGCTTCCAGGCCGCTGCCGGCCAATACCTGGGCAAAGCCCTGCGCCACATTGTGGCTGCCGCGCACGCCGGGCGAGCGCAGGCCGCGCGTCTGCGCGGGATCGGTCGACAGGCTGACGCCGGCGGCGACGGCAAAATCGTTCAAAGCGGTGGCCAGCGGGCCGGCCGCAATGGCGTAGGCTTGCGGCGCAGCGCTTGAAGCGGCGGCCTGGCCTTGCGCCAGCGCGGGCGCGGCGACAAAGGCGGCGGGGGCGGCGCACGCCATGGCGAGGACGGCCAGGCGGATGGCGCGCGCGGCGGGATGGAGGACGGGGGTGGTCAGGTGCATGCTCGGTCTTTCTGCTCAGGGTAAGGGCTATGGTGGATGAATCGGCTTCTTACCTGTCAAGCCGAAGCAGCGCAGCGAAACACCAACCCCTGGCGCAAAAAAAACTGAAAATAATTAGCTTGAACGGGCCGCCACCGTGGCCCAGTAGCGCGTGAAGTAGGTCACTTGCAGTCCGTGCGAGGCGCACAGGCTTTCCAGCACGGCGTCGATATCGTCGATCCGGTAAGTGCCCGTGACGGGGCGTTTCGCCACGCTTGCGTCACAGGCCAGGCGTCCGCGCCGGTAGCGCGACAGTTCCTGCACCAGCCGTTGCAGCGGCCAGTCTGCCGCCACCAGCATGCCGCGCAGCCAGCTGTCCTGGTGCGCGGGCATGGCCAGCACGGCTTCCAGACCGGTGCCGCCAAAGCGCAGCTGCTGCCCCGCTTCCAGGCGACGCACGGCGTCCGGGCGCGCCGCGCCGCGTACTTCCACGGCGTGTTCGAAGACGCTGACGACGCTGCCACCGTCATCGCAGCGCACGCCGAAGCGCGTGCCCAGCGCGCGGATCACGCCGTGCGGTGTGTCGACGAGGAAGGGGCGCGCATCGGGCGCCGTCGTGACCATGACTTCGCCGTGATGCAGGCGGATGCGGCGGCGCGCGGCGCTGTAATCGACGTCGACGGCGCTGTCCGTATTCATCTCCATCTGCCCGCCATCGGCCAGCGCCACGTGGCGGCGCTGGCCCGGCACCGTGCGCAAGGACGCCGTCCACGCTTGCCAGGGGGCGGACTGCAAGCCCGCCTGGCCCAGCATGATGCCGCCGCCGGCCGCCACCAGCATGGCCAGCACTTTCGCGGCGCTGCGCCGTCGCTGCTGCGCCGCCTGCAGGGCAGGAATTGCCAGCGCCGGCGGTATGATGGCCAGCTGGCCGTCCATGCGTTGCAGCAGCGCCCAGGCCCGGTCATGCTCGGCGCTGGCGTCGCGCCATGCCTGCAGGGCGGCCGGGTCGGCGCTGCCGCACTGGAGTTCCACATGCCAATGGGCGGCGGCGGCCAGCACCTTGCGGGGGATGGGCGCTGACTGCGGGGTGGAAGGGGAAAACATCAGCCGGCCGCCAGCATCAGGCATTCCGTGTAGGCGCGCACCAGGTGCTTTTTCACGGTGGGCAGGGATACGCCGAGGCGCCGGCTGATGTCCACGTAACTCAGTTCTTCGATTTGCGCCAGCAGGAAGATGGCCCGCGTGCGCGCGCCCAGGCGGTCGAGCAGGCGGTCGATGGCGAGCAGGGTTTCGATGATGATGGCGTGCGTTTCGGCGCAGATCGATATCGGCTCGGCTTGCTGGGCCAGCGCTTCCAGATAGGCCTGTTCCAGCGCCTGGCGCCGGTAGCGGTCGATCAGCAAGCCGCGCGCGATGGTCGCCAGGTAGCCGCGCGGCTCGCGCAGCGGCGCCAGCGGTGCCACCTCGCGCTTGCCCAGCAGGCGTAAAAAAGTGTCCTGCGCCAGGTCGGCCGCCTCGGCGCGGTTGCCCAGCTTGCCGCGCAGCCAGCCATACAGCCAGCCATGGTGTTCGCTGTACAAGGTGCTCAGGTGGCTGGCATGGGTGGGACTGACGGTACTCACTGCGTTCTCCAGGCAAGGGATGGGCTGGGCTGACGGAACGCGGGGTGCCGGCTGGCTGGGCTGTTTGAGAATGATACTCATTATCACATTGCCATGCGGGCGGCGTCAATTACTGTCCGTCTCCCAGGCGCCAGCGTTCCTGCCACTGTTGCAGATCCGCCCAGGCTTGCTGCAGGGCAGTAGCGGACCAGCGCAGCAGGCCGTCGAACGCCAGCACGGTGCGCTGCCAGTGGATACCGTCGAAAAACACATGGTCGGCCACGATGGTGGCGGCCAGCCAGGCGGCGATGATGACGATGATGTCGTGGCGGCCGCTTTTCCACCAGCGCAGCGAGTGGCGGCGGAAAATCCACGGCACCCCCAGCGGATTGGGCCAGTCGGCCAGCAGATGCATGATGCCGCCGGCGGCAAAGCCGAACAGGGGCGGCGCCCACAGGTGGTACGGCAATTGCAGATACGTGTAGACGAGCAGGGCGATCCAGGCCAGGCCCCAGTGCGTCCACGTGCGGTGCGTGATCCACAGCTTGTGCGTGCGCGCCCACCAGGCCACTTCCAGCCGGTCCGGCGCCGTGCCGCCCAGCGCCCCCATTACAAAGGCGAGCATGCTCAGCACTTGATAGGGGCCGCCGGCGCCAGCGTGCGCGACGAGGGCCGCGGCGATCACGCCGGCAGCCCAACCGGTCGCATGATGCGCTTTGTTGGAAGCCATAGGAAATGTAAAACGCCGCGCAGGCGCTTTGTGAAATGTTATGGATATTAACTGGATGAATATACAGTACGAAAGGGCGTCGCTGTGGGCTATTTGCGGAATATCTGTCGATAATTTGTTAAATTGTGTGTCGGGATGGACGTGATGGCGGACTCGGCGCCTGATGCCGGCCGGTCAAGTATGTTGTGCGGCTGATAATGTATTTGGCGCAGGGCGCGCTATGCTGAAAGCAGTCTTACGTTTTAAGAGGTGTCGCCATGAAAATCCCGCGCGAATTGCAGATTCCCGCCATCGTGTTTACGCTGGAAGCGGTGTTTATTCTGGGATTGTCGATGATTTTTCTCGTACTGATACCACGCTAGTGCCTTGCGGATAACTGCAGATTTACAACAGTGTTCTTATGCAGTTTGCATGGTGCTATCGCACAGCGCCGCGCCTTCGGTGCGGATGATCCAGCATTCCGGATACGGTTCGCTGGCGAAGCGGTTGTGCCGCGCGAAGCCGCTGAGCTTGTCGAGCGCCGTGGCCGGGGCCAGCGCGGTTTCCTTGCCGCTGGCCGTGTCCAGATGCCAGAAACCGCCGTTGCGGTGGAACAGCACGGGAAGGCAGCCGGCCTGCGGCGTGGCCAGGTGGCTGGCCGGCGTGGGCTGGGTGTCGGGCAGCAGCAGGTAAAAACACTCGGCGCGGGCGCCGTGGTCGATGCGGTGCAGGATCACGCCGTGCGCGAGGATGGCCGTGACGCTGAGCACGACGATGCCCTTAATGCTGGCGGACAATTCGATGCGCATGCCCAGGCGCAGGGGCACGGGTTTGTGCTTGCCGGGCCATACGCCGTCGAGCAGCATGCCGTAGCGCGACACGTCTTCGATTTCAAAGCCTTGCTGGCTGCGCCGGATGATGGCGTGGCGGCCCGACAGGCGGCGCGTCAAGCCGTTGTTGTCCTGGCCGTCGGGGCTGAAATGGCTGAGCAGCACATCGGCTTCGGGGTCCACCAGCTCGAAGCGTCCCAGCATGCATTCTTCCAGCGCGAACAGGCGGATCTGGCGCTGCTCGCCCGCTTCCGGCGCCGCATTGACCAGGCAGGCAGCCTGGCTCGGGTGCGGATGGCAGTGGCTGGCGGCGGGCAGGTCGACTTCGATCAATTCCTCGTCCCAGGCGATGGTGGTAAAACCCATGTCGATCTTGCCTTGCGGCGCCGACAAATCCACGTGGGCGATGCCGGCATTGCGCGCCGTGACGTCGAGGTTGCAGCCGTCGCCGCCCGTCACGCGGGCAATCGAGGCGTCGTCGGCCATCACGCGCACGTTCTTGTGCGTGCTGAGGAAAATCTGGTGGATTTCCGTCAGGGTGGCGTCGCGGCGCGGTACGAGGATGACAAACGTGCATACCCATTTCTGCGCCACGGCGCCGTCGACGTGGCTGTGCACTTCGACCTCGATCTGGTATTGCCCGTGCTCCTTGTTACGCGAGGAAAACTCGACAAATACGGGGCGCCAGTCGCCGCGCGTGGTGCGCACGAAATCATGCTGGACGGCGCCGCGCGGGATCAGGTCCGAGCGCAGGCGCAAGGTCAGCTGCGGCGCGCAGGCGGCGCTCATGCCGCGCAATTCCATTTTCAGGGTTTGCCGTCCGCCTGCCGCGCGGGGATCGAAGCCGCTGATGTGCAGGTGGGCATGTATCGGCTGGTAGGCGGGCGTAGTGGCCGGCTGTGCGGCGGGCACTGGGGTAAATGCCGGCAGGCTGGCGGGGGGCGAGGCTGGCATGGGGTTGGTCAGGCTGGTCACCGCTTGAGCAGCATCGCGTATCACCGCATCGCGCAGCCCGGCATCATGCGCACGGGCGTGCGGAAGCGCCGTTGCCGATGGTTCGGAACGGGCGCTGCGCAGTGCGGTCAACAGGTCGTAGCTGCTGGGGGCATTCGTCGCTTGCGGGTGGTTGCCCGCGCAGACTGTTTCCCCAGGCAAGACCCAGAACGTACAGTGCGGGTGCTCCGGGTTGCTGCATTTTTTCATGACATTCTGACTCGAATCGAGCGGGGACATTGCGCCCTCTGTTCTACATGAGAGCTTACGCGCTTTTGCGCCTGCTTGGCAACTTTCGCGGCGCTTGAATGCGCTCTTTTTGCCCAAATTCATCCCCTTGGTCACACCTTGCCATACATGTCATGGAAACTATTGCTAAAAAACACATTTTATGTCTTTCCAGATATGTTATTTTGATATCGCCAGTCCAGCTGCGTTCAGCTGCGCTGTTTGCTGACGATGACTTCCAGATACTCGCCCGGCACCACCAGCGAGTGAGTGCCCGCTGTATTCAGGCGTTCGAGCAGGGCGAACAGCTCCTGCTCCAGCGCCTCGGCGCCAGGTGCGTCCAGCGCGGCAAAGGCCTTGTGGACGGGGCCGTAATAATCGCGGAAGACCTGCACCCAGTGGTGAGCGGAGGCGTAGCGGAAATTGAAGACCTTGCGCTGGCTGTGCACCTGCTCTGCCGCCTGGCCGAACAGGTCGCGCACATACGCTTCCTCGCCCCAGCGGGCCGGCGACACCACGCCCGCCGGGGGCGGCACATATTTGCCGATGGTCTTGAAGAGTTGCCCGATAAAGCCGTCCGGGGTCCAGTTGGCCATGCCGATGCGTCCGCCGGGACGCAGCACGCGCAGCATTTCGCTGGCCGCGCGCCTGTGGTCGGGCGTGAACAGGACGCCGAAGGTCGACAGGGCTGCGTCGAAACTGGCATCGGCGAAGGGCAGGGCTTCGGCGTCGGCCACGCGGAAGGTCACGGCCAGCCCTTCCGCTTCGGCGCGCGCGCGGCCTTTGTCCAGCAGCGCCGGCACATAATCGGTGGAGACGACGCGGGCAAAGCGGCGCGCCGCCGCCAGGGTGGCGTTGCCGTTGCCAGCGGCGATGTCGATGACGTCTTCGTGGGCGCGGATGTCGGCAGCCTCGGCCAGCGACTCGCCGACCGGCTGCAGGGTCACGCCGATGACGGCGAAGTCGCCACTGGCCCAGCCTGCTTGCTGGCGCTGCTTGATGGCGGCGTAGTCGGGCGCGCCAGCGGCGCCGGCCTGCGGTGTAGGAATGGTGTTGCTCATGGCATGCTCCTGTGACGTTGGAGAGGTCCTTTCGTCAGACCGCGCGCCACGGGCATGGTTCAATTTATACAGGCTGTCGTGAGCGTGGCGGCATTTTGCATTATGCTGGCGCAACTGTTGCCCTCAACGCCGCCTGACGCCGAAAGATGACCATGCCTGCCCAACGCCCGTTCCAGCTTGCCATTGCCTATGGCGCCGCCTTGTGCGTATTTCTGGCCATCGACGCCCTGTGGCTGGCGGTGCTGATGAAACCCGTGTACGCCGCGGCGCTGGGCCCTTTGCTGGCGGACACGCCCCGCTGGGCGCCGGCCGTGTTGTTTTATCTGCTGTACGTGGCCGGACTGCTGGTCTTTGCCATCCTGCCCGGCTTGCGGGCGCGCCGCGGACGCACGGCGGCGGCGCTGGGCGCGCTGTTGGGGCTGCTTGCCTACGGCACCTATGATTTGAGCAACTATGCGACCTTGCGCGGCTGGCCGCTGGCCTTGACGGCGATCGACATGGCGTGGGGCACCGTGCTGTCGGCCGTGTCGGCCACGGCCGGCTACCTGGCTGCTAGCCGCCTGGGACGGTGAATGCCGCATCGAAGCGCAGCGCCACCACGGTAATGTTATCGCTATACAAGCCTTTTGGCGGATGCAAGAGGAAGTCGTCGAACAGGTCGCTGACGGCCTGAGCCGCAGTCTTGCCGGCACACAAGGCGGGCCAGCGGGCGGTGAGGGCGAGCGGATCTTCGCAGGCCCAGAAACCGTCGCTGGCCAACAGATAGTGGGCGCCGGGACGCACGCGCAGCACGCGGCGGTCGCCCAGGTGCGCGAGGAAGGGCGGCAAGGTGGCCGCATCGAGGCCGCGCAAGGGCTTGTCGAGCTGCAAGCTGTCGCTGATGGCGTTGCCTAAAATAAAGGCCTGCGAGATTTGCGGATGGTGCTCGCCGTGCACGGCGGCGCGCCAGCGCGTCTCGTCGAGCGCGCCGCGCATGGCGTACACGGTGGCCGGCACGTGGTCGACGGTGAGGATGCTGGCAACCCCGTCGGCAATTTCATACAGGCGCGAATCGCCCACGTGATACAGCAGCGGCGCTTCGCCGGGCGGCACTTCCAGCAAGGTCAGGGTGGTGCCCGGCGGGCGGGCCTGGGCTGGCGCCGTCCTGGCGAAGGTATCCTGCAAGCGCGTGTGCAACTGGTCGAGTTTGGCTGCCAGGCTGGCCGTGTCGAGGCAGGCGGGTATGGTCAGCAAGCCTTGCACGGCCGCTTCCGCCGCTTCGCGCCCAAGGCCGTGGCCGCCCATGCCGTCGAGCACGGCGGCACGCACGTGGCCGCGCGGCCAGCCCGGCACCTGGCAGTGGAACGGCGCCTGCCGCGACAGGCAGACGGCATGGCCGCTGGCATCGATCAGCAGGAAGTTGTCCTGGTTTTCGCGCCGGGGCATCGGGCCGGCGCCCACGCTGGTGCCGGCGGCGGCATCGAGCCAGGGGCCAAAGTCGAGCGCGTCTTTAATTAAATGCATCGGTTGGTGCGGTCCAGGCGGCCAGCAATGTTGATCGTAGGACACAGCTTAGCCGAAATCGTGCGGGGGCGATACCTTGCCTGTTTCGCAAAAAAACCTGCGGCAGCAAGCTGGCGCAGGTTTTATATGGTGGCGGGTGTCGCTTAACGGCGATGGCCCCAGCCGTGGCCGTGACCGTGGCCACGGTCATAGTAGTCGTAGCGGCCATGGTCGCGGTAGTAGCCGCGGCCCGGCTGCACGTAGACGACAGCCGGCGGGCCGTAGTAGCGCGGTGGCGGCGCGTAGTACACGGGCTGCGGCGCCGGGGCGTAGTACACCGGTTGCGGCGCAGGCGCGTAATAGGTTTCGCGGTAGCCGCCGCGATAGCCGCCACGGTCGTAGTAGCGGTCATTCGTGCTGATGCTGTTGCCGACGGCGGCGCCCAGCACGCCACCGACGATCGCACCATTGCGTCCGCCGGTGCTGTTGCCAATGGCCGCCCCGACAACGGCGCCTGCAACGGTATTGAAGTCGCGGTCACCGGCGACTGCGGCCGAAGACACAGCCACTGCCGCTACCATTACCGCACCCAGGAGTTTCTTGTTCAACATGGCATTTCCTTCCATTCCGGCGAGATCACAATGATCTGCATGAACTGGACTATATCTGCTGCCGCAAGCTTGTTCCACGTCTAATACAACTTATTACAATCGGGGCGGGGCGGTAACAAGTCAGCGCCGGCGCGCCTGCCATTCTGGACGAAGCAGGCTGTACATTTTGGCGTCGCGCATCACGCCGTTGATAAAGAAAGCCTGGCGTATCAAGCCTTCCTGGGTAAAGCCGTTCTTTTGCGCGATGCGCTCGGAGCCGATGTTCAGCGGGTCCATCAGCAGCTCGAGCCGGTGATACGGATAGGCGCTGAACAGGTAGTCGACCACCAGGCCCGTCGCTTCGCTGATGTAGCCGCGCCCGTCCCGCTGCCGGTCGAACAGGCGGTAACCGATTTCGCGCGAGGCTGGCGTGCGGCTCTTGAAGTGCGTGATCGTGCCGATGATGTGCTGTGAGTGATCTTCGATGAGGAACAATTCGCTGTCTTCGGTGACAAAGCCCGATTGCAGGAAGTCGCGCCGCATGGCCTCGGGCGACTTGAATTGCATGGAGAAAAACTCGCCGCGCGAGGGCAGGTCGTTGACGAGGGAAATATAGGTATTCAGGTCGGCAGCCTGCAAATGCCGGATGGTGCAGAGGGTTCCCTTGAGCATGTCGGTTTCCGGTAGCGATCACGAATCTTCATGGTAATCGACTCTGGGGGCAAGAGGCAATCGGTCCCGTAAAAGTTGCTGCAATGACAGAACAAATACGCTATCGTAGACAGCCGCGCCTTGCCCCTGGCCACGGCGTACCCGCTTCGACCTCGTTGACTGGAACTGACATCACATGCAAATCATCCTGACTGGCGCGCCATTGCGCCGTTCCGTTTTATCCATCGCCCTTGGCTGCATCGTCAGCGCCGGCGCCTTTGCCGCCGCACCGGGCAATACGCCGCAAGCGCTGGCGCAGGTGCGCGACACGGCGCTGCAAAGCGACTGGGCCTACGCCCGCCTGGCCGACATGACGGACCTGATCGGCCCGCGCCTGTCCGGCTCCGCCGGCGCGGCCGCCGCCGTGCAGCAGGTGGCCGACGCCATGCGCCAGCTGGGCGCCACCGTCACCCTGCAGCCCGTGAAAGTGCCGCACTGGGTGCGCGGCGTGGAAACGGCGGAAATCGTCGACTATGCGGGCCGTCCGCAGGGTGTCTCGCAGCGCGTGGTGCTCACGGCCCTGGGCGGCTCGGGCGCCACTGCGGCCGCCGGCCTGACGGCACCCGTGATCATCGTCAAGAGCCTGGACGAACTCAAGGCACGCGCGCCGGAAGTGAAGGGCGCCATCGTGCTGATCGACACGCCATTCGACCAGGAGATGGCCGAACGGGGCCTGGCCGGCGTTACCTACGGCCAGGGTTCGCGCGCGCGCTTCCTCGGGCCGAAGGCGGCGGCGGAACTGGGCGCGGCGGCCGCGCTGGTGCGCTCGGTCGGCGGCGCGAACTTCCGCATCCCGCATGCGGGCGCCACGGGCTTGGACGACAACAAGCGCATTCCGGCCGCCGCCGTCACCGTGGAAGACGCCTTGCTGATCGGCCGCCTGGCCGCGCGCGGGCCCTTGAAAATGCACCTGACCCTGACGCCGCAAAATCTGCCGGAAGCGGACAGCTACAACGTGATCGCCGACTGGCCCGGCACGGACAAGGCCGGCGAAGTGGTGGTGGTCTCGGGCCACCTCGATTCCTGGGACCTGGCGACGGGCGCGCACGACGACGGCGCCGGCGTCGTGGCGGCCATGGGCGTGGTGGAAACCTTGAAAAAGCTCGACTACCGCCCGCGCCGCACCATCCGCGTGATCGCCTGGATGAACGAGGAAAACGGCGGCCGTGGCGGCCAGGCCTACTTCGAGGCCCACAAGCAGGCGCTCGGCAAACAATACGCGGCCATCGAGATGGACAGCGGCGCTGGCCGCCCGTTCGGCATCCTCGCCAGCGTGGGGCCGAAGTCGGAAAAACTGTTCGCACCGCTGCGCGCTGCCTTGCTGCCGATGGGCGCGCACGTGTTCACGCGCCGCGACGCGCTGGGCACGGGCGACCTGCACCGCCTGGAAACGGGCGGCGTGCCCAGTTTCGAGCCGCTCGTCGACAGCCACAGCTACTTCCACTACCACCACACGCCGGCCGACACCCTGGACAAGGTCGACCCGGATAACCTCAAGCGCAACGTGGCGCTGATGGCGTCGCTGGCCTGGTTCCTGGCCAATATCGACGGCGAGATCGGCCGCGCGCCGGAGCAGGGCGAGTAAGCGCCAATGTCGCTACCCGATCTGAACCTGTTGATCACCCTCGATGTCCTGCTGGCCGAAGGCAGCGTCACGCGCGCGGCGCGGCGCTTGCGTCTGAGTCCATCGGCCATGAGCCGCGCCCTGGCGCGCCTGCGCGAGACGACCGGCGATCCGCTGCTGGTGCGCGCCGGGCGTGAACTGGTGCCCACGCCGCGCGCGCTGGAGCTGCGCGAACGGGTGGGCCGCCTGCTGGGCGAGGCGCTGGCCGTGCTGGGACCGGTGCAAGCGCTCGATCCGCGCCAGCTGGCGCAGACGTTCACGCTGCGTGCGAGTGACGGCTTCGTGGAAAATTTCGGCCCGGCCCTGCTCGCGCATATCGGCGCGCAGGCGCCTGGCGTGCGCCTGCGCTTCGTGCAAAAGCTCGACCGCGAAAGCGTGCAGCTGCGCGAGGGCAGCATCGACCTGGAAACGGGCGTGATCGGCAGTCTCACCAGCCCGGAAGTGCGCACGCGCAGGCTGTTCGGCGACCGTTTCGTGGGCGTGGTGCGCAGCGACCATGCGCTGGCGCAAGGAGCGATCAGCGCCGAGCGCTATGCGGCCGGCCAGCACGTGCTGGTGGCGCGGCGCGACCAGGATACGGGACCGATGGACGACGCGCTGGCCGCGCTGGGATTGCAGCGCACGATCGCCAGCATCGTCGGCGGCTTCACGGCGGCGCTGGCGCTGGCCGCCGGCTCCGACCTGATCGCCACCGTGCCGGAACGGCATACGGGCAATCTGCGTGCCGGCATGTTCAGCTTTGTGCTGCCGCTGGGCATGCCGGACCTGACCGTGTCGCTGATGTGGCATCCGCGCATGGATGCCGACCCCGCCCACCGCTGGCTGCGCGGCTGCGTGGTCGACGCCTGCGCGGCCCGGATCAGCGCCGGCTGATGGCGCCGGCAGCGGCCTGCTGCACGGGCCCGTCGAAGCCGCCGGCCATGGCCGTGTAGCCGCGCGCCGTGGCGATGGCCACGTCGCGGTGCGCCGTCACCAGCTGCTCCTGCGCGGCCAGCGCAATGCGTTCCGCTTCGAGCACGCCGAGCAGGCTTTCCGCGCCTTCCTGGTAGCGCACGCGCGCCAGGCGCGCGCTTTCCTGCGCCAGCCGGTGCGCCTCGCGCAGTTCCGCTTGGCGGCTGCGCAATTGCACCCATTGCGCGATGGCGCTGTCGGTTTCCTCCAGCGCCAGCGCCAGCGCCTTGTCGAAGCCGGCCTGCGCGGCCTGCACTTCGGCCCCAGCCGCGCGGGCGCGGGCGCGGCGCGTGCCGCCATCGAACAGCGGCAGGGAAAACGCGGCGCCCGCCTGCCAGCGCGCCGCATCGCCGCCATTCCAGTCGCCGGCCACGCCGGAGGCGCCAAACAGCGCGCCCAGGCTGATGCGCGGGAAGCGTTCGGCGATGGCGGCGCCTTCGCGCGCGCTGGCCGCTGCCAGCGCCCGTTCGGCCGCGCGCACGTCGGGCCGGCGCAGCAGCAGGTGAGCCGGCTCATCCGTCAACAAGGTTTGCGGCAGCGTCAGCGGCATCGGCTGGTCGAGCGCCGCCAGTTCCGGCGCATCGAGACGCTGTCCGGTGAGCGTCGCCAGCCGGTTGCGCGCGAGGCGTTCTTCGGCGTTCAGGCTGGGCAGGCGGGCACTGGCCAGGCGCATCTGCGCCTCGGCGCGCATGCGCTCGGCCGGCGCGGCGCGGCCCGCGCTTTCGCGCTCGCGCACCAGTTGCAGGGTGCCGGACTGGTTCGACAGCTGCTCCTGCAGGCTGGCGCGCATCTGCTGCGCGCCGCGCAGCACCAGGTAGGCGTCCACCACCTGCGCCAGGATCAGGCGCCGCACATCGTCGCGCACGGCGGCGCGCTCGTCCGACGATGCCTCGGCAGCGGTGATGCTGTGGCGCACGCGGCCGAACAGGTCGAGCTCCCAGCTGAAGACGGCGCTCCACTGCAGCGGCGAGGCGATGTGCGGCTGGCCGCCGCGGCTCTCGATCGCCGCCAGGCGCGCGCGTCCGGCCTGGGCGTCGAGATCCACCGCCGGCAGGCGGGCGCCGCGCGCGGCCTGCGCGAACTCGCGGGCGCTGGCCAGGCGCGCGGCGGCGATGCGCACGTCGTAGTTGTCTTGCCAGGCGCGCTTGACCAGCTGCTCCAGGCTGGCATCGCCCAGTGCCTGCCACCACAGCGCCGGCGGCGCGCCGGCCTGCAGTTTCGGGCCGCCCGCTGAGGGCAGGGCAGACAGTTGCGCCGGATCGAGCGCCCGCGTCGCCGTGGGCGTGCCGGCGCTGCAGCCGGCCAGGGCCAGCATGGCCGCCGCCAGCAGCGGCGCGGCGCGGCGCGTGTTCAGGTGTGTCATGCGGATCATGCGGCTTCTCCCAGCGCGACCGTGTGCGTGGCCGGCGCCGCGCGGCGCCTGCTCAGCAAGGTGAAAAACAAGGGTGTAAACAACAGGCCCGACAAGGTCACGCCCAGCATGCCGGCGAAGACGGCCGTGCCCATCGACTGGCGCATCTCCGCGCCCGCACCGGAAGACAGCATCAGCGGTATCGCACCCAGCAGGAAAGCCAGCGACGTCATCAGGATGGGACGCAAGCGCGTGCGGGCGGCGGCGATGGCCGCTGCGCGCGCATCGGCGCCGGCCGCCATCGCCTGGCGCGCGAATTCGACGATCAGGATGGCGTTTTTGGCGGCCAGGCCGATCAGCACCACGATGCTGATCTGCGTCAGCACGTTGTTGTCCAGGCCGCGCCACGACACGCCGATCAGCGTGGCCAGCACGCAGCTGGGCACGATCAGCACGACGGACAGGGGCAGCAGCCAGCTTTCAAACAGGGCCGCCAGCAGCAGATACACGAGCAGAACGGCCAGTCCCAGCACCATGCCGGTGCTGGCGCCCGCGTGTTTTTCCTGCAGCGCCAGTTCCGTCCACTCGTAGTCGAAGCCGGCCGGCAGGCGCGCCTTGAGCAGTTCTTCCATCGCGGCGATGGTCTGCCCCGTCGAGTAGCCGGGCCTGGTGCTGCCCTGGATTTCGGCGGCAGGATACAGGTTGTAGCGCGGCACGCGGAACGGCGCCGTTCCTTCGCTGAAGGTGGCCACGCTGCCCAGCGGGACCATGTCGCCGCTGGCGGTGCGCGTCTTGAGTGCGGCCAGGTCGGCCACGCTGCGCCGGTAGGGCGCGTCCGCCTGTGCGGTGACGCGCCAGACCCGGCCCATCAGGTTCATGTCGTTGACAAACACGGGTGCCAGGTAGCTTTGCAGGGTCTCGTTGATGCGCAGCGGCGGCACGCCCAGGTATTCGGCCCTGGTGCTGTCCAGTTCAACCTTGATCTGCGGGCTCATGGCGTTGAACGGCGTGAAGGCGCCCGTCACCGAGGGCAGTTTCCCCGCTTCCTCGGCGATGCCGCGCGCGGCCGCCTGCAAGGCTTGCGGTCCCAGGCCGCCCGTGTCGCGCAGCATCAGCTTGAAGCCGCCGCCGGTGCCGATGCCGCGCACGGAAGGCGGCGGTATCACCATCACGCGCGCCGCGCTGATGGGCGCCAGCTTGCCGCGCAGGGCGCCCAGCATGGCCGGCCCGTCCAGGCCACTGCTGGCGCGCGCGCCGAAGTCCTTGAACATGGTGAAGATGACGGCCGTGTTGGGCGCCGACGTAAACGTGGCGCCGTCGGTGCCGACGAAGGCGGCCGTGTGGGCCACGCCGGGGTGGCTCATCAGGCGTGCCGTGACGTCCTGCACCACTGCGCTGGTGCGCGCCAGGGTCGAGCCGGCCGGCAGCTGGATCGAGACGATGGCATAGCCGCGGTCCAACTGCGGCACGAAGCCGCGCGGCGTCGCGTCCAGGCGCCACAGGGTCAGACCCGCCAGCACGAGATACACGGGCAGCATCAGCCAGCGCCGCGAGAGGATGCGCCCGGTCAGTTGCACGTAGCCGCCCGTCAGGCGGGAAAAGCCGCGGTTGAAGATGGCCATCCAGCGCGCGCCCAGGCTGTTGGCATCGTGCTGCGGCTTGAGCAGCAGCGCGGCCAGGGCCGGCGACAGCGTCAGCGAGACCAGTGCCGAGATCACGGTGGAGGCGGCGATGGTGACGGCGAACTGGCGGTAGAACATGCCGGAGATGCCATCGATGAAGGCCGTTGGCACGAACACGGCCACCAGCACCAGCGCGATGGCGACCAGCGCGAAGCCCACCTCGTTCATGCTGCGCTGCGCCGCGGCGACGGGTCTCATGCCGTCCTCCATGTGGCGCTCGACGTTTTCCACCACCACGATGGCGTCATCGACGACGATGCCGATCGCCAGCACCAGGCCGAACAGCGACAGGGTATTGAGGGAATAGCCCATCGCGGCCAGCACCGTGAACGTGCCGACCAGGGACACGGGAATGGCCAGGATGGGAATGATGGCGGCGCGCCACGAGCCGAGGAACAGCAGCATGGCCAGGCACACCAGCAGTGCCGCCTCGAAGATGGTGTCGCGCACCTTGTCGATCGAGGAACGGATGAATTCCGTCGGATTGTAATAGGCATGGTAGGCGACGTCCTGCGGGAAATCGGCTTCCATTTTGGCCAGCAGCGCCAGCACGCGGTCGCCGGTGGCCAGCGCGTTCGAGCCGGGCAGCAGGCTGATGCTCAGCGCGATGGCCGTGCGGTTGTCGACGAAGCCGCTTTCCGCGTAATCCTGCGCGCCCATCTCGACGCGCGCCACGTCGCGCAGGCGCACCACGCCGCCGTCGGCATGGGCGGCGACGATGATGGCCTCGAATTCGGCCACGTCGCGCAAGCGGCTTTGCGCCTGCACCTGCACCTGGTAGGCGCCATCGCTGCCGCCGGGCGGCTGGTTCAATACCCCGGCGGCGACCTGCGAGTTGGCTTGCCGTACCGCCGCGATCACTTCCGGCGCGCTCAGGCCCAGCGAGGCCACGCGCGCCGGATCGAGCCAGATGCGCATCGAGAAGTCGCGCGCGCCGCGCGTGTAGATGTCGCCGACGCCTTCGATGCGGGCCAGCTGGTCCTTGACGGCGGTGCCGATGAAGTTGGAGATGTACTGCTGGTCGCGCGTGCCTTTCGGCGAATCGAACAGCACTACCATCAGCTGGTCGGGCGAGGCCTTCTTGACGGCCAGACCCAGCCGGCGCACGGCGTCGGGCAGGCGCGCTTCGGCCACCGCCACGCGGTTCTGCACCAGCGACTGCGCCTGTTCGATGTCGGTGCCCGGCTTGAACACCACGCTGATGGTCAGCTTGCCGTCGCCCACCGATTGCGAGGACATGTAGAGCATGCCGTCGACGCCGTTGATTTCCTGTTCGATCGGCGCGGCGACCGTATCGGCGATTTCCTGCGCCGAGGCGCCAGGATAGCTGGCCTTCACCGTCACCGTGGGCGGCACGATCTCGGGAAACTCCGAGATCGGCAGGCGCATGGCCGACACCGCGCCCACCAGGGTGATGAGGATCGACAGCACGATGGCAAACACGGGACGGCGGATGAAAAATTGGGAGAAACGCATGCTTGCTCCTTATGCGCCGCTGGCGCGGGGAGTCGCCACCAGGACCTGGTCGCCCGGGCGCACCTTGGCCGCGCCGGAGACGATGACCCGCTCCTGCGGTCCGAGGCCGGACAGCACGATCTGCTTGTCGCCCTGCAGGCCGCCCAGTTCCAGCTTGCGCGGCGCCACCTTGCCCGCCGCGTCCACGACGAACACCATCTTTTTGTTCTGGTCGCTGAGGATGGCGGCGTCGGGCACCAGCAGGCGCTCTTGCGCCGCGCCGACGGGAATGCGCACGCGCGCAAAGCTGCCCGGCATGACGGCGTGGTCGGCGTTGGCCAGGCTGGCGCGCAGGCGCACCGTGCCCGAGCGGACGCTGATCTCGTTGTCGACAAAATCGACGCTGGCTTCCTGGGCGGGGCCGCCGCCGTCGAGCGCCAGCTGCACCTTGGACGGCAGCCTGCTGTGCTGGCGCAGGCGCTGGAAATCCGCTTCCGACAGGTCGACCGTGGCGCGCACGGGGCTGTGCGCGACGATGGTGGTCAGCACGCCACTTTGCGCGGCGCCGCCGGCCACGTAGTTGCCGACGTCGACGCGGCGGTCCGACACCGTGCCGGCGATGGGCGCGCGCATGGTGGTGAAGGACAGTTCCAGTTCGGCGCTGCGCAATTCCGCCTGGCTCAGCATGACGGCCGCCTGCGCGCCTTCCAGCTCGCCGCGCGCCCGTTCCAGCTCCTCGGTGCTGGCCGCGCCCGTCTGCTGCAGCCGGCTGCTGCGTTCGAACTGGGCCGTGGCCAGCTTGCTGCGCGCATGGGCCTGGGCCAGGCTGGCCCGGGCGCGGTCGCGCGCCGCCGCGAAGGGGCGCGGGTCGATGACGAACAGCGCATCGCCGGCCTTGACCTGCTGGCCATCGCGAAAGGCGATCTGCTGCAAGTAGCCCGACACGCGCGAGCGCACTTCCACGCGCTGCGATGGTTCGATGCGGCCCGTGTAGTCGAGGGTGGCCTGCACCATCGACGTTTCCGGAAGCGCCACGGAAACGGTGGGCTTGGGCGGCGGGCCGCCAGGCGCGGCCTGGGACCGGCCGCAGCCGGACAAGGTGGCGCTGCAGGCCAGGGCCAGCAGCAGTGGGAAGGGCAGGGACGGGGTCGGACGGGGGCGCATCATGCGGGGTCTCCAGAAGGCGTAGGGGGCTTGGCCAGGGCGCGGCCGAGCGCGAAAATGGCCAGCGCGGCGAGTATCAGCGCGCTGGCGACGGCAAAGGTGGCGTGCATGCCACGGATCATGGCGGCTGGCTGGGCGCCGGCGAGATCGCCAGCGCCGGCGGCGAAGACGGCGCCCATCACGGAGGCGCCCGTGACGAGGCCCAGATTGCGCGACAGATTGAGCATGCCGGAGATGAGGCCGCGCTGGTCGGGCACGATGTCGCCCATCACGGCCGTATTGTTGGCCGCCTGGAACAGCGCGTAGCTGGCCGTGAGCAGCATGATCGGTGCGACGTAGCCGGGGATGCCCAGGCTGGCCGGCAGCAGCGACAGCACCAGGCAGGCGGCGGCCACGCCGCACAGGCCCGAGCCGCCCATGCGCTGCGCGCCGTAGCGGTCCACCAGCCAGCCAGACGGCACGCCGCAGAACGCCGCCACCAGCGGCCCGGCCGCCAGCACCATGCCGGTGACGGCCGTGCCCAGGCCCAGGCCGCGCGCCAGGTAGAACGGGCCGACCACCAGGGTCGACATCATGACCGTCGACACGAGCATGCTGGTCGCCAGGCCGGCGCTGAGCACGGGCGCGCGCAGCATGGCCAGGCGTATCAGCGGCGCCGGCGCCTTCAGCTCCACGTAGACGAACAGGGCGCCGCCCACGCAGGCGGCCAGCAGCAGCGCCACGTTGCGCATGCCGAAATGGCCGCGCCCCAGGGTCATGGCCAGCGCATACGCGGCCAGGGTCAGCGCCAGCAGCAAGGTGCCGCGGTGGTCGAAGACGGGCCGCCTGGCGTTGGCGCCATGCTGGTCGGCCGGCAGGAAGCGCCAGACCATCAGCAGCGCCACGCCGGCCAGCGGCACGTTGACGAGGAAGATGGATTGCCAGCCGAAGCGCGCGATCAGCAGGCCCCCCAGCGCGGGCCCGAGCGTGGTGCCGACGGCCGACATGGTACCGAGCAGGCCCATGGCGCTGCCTGTCTGCGCCTTGGGCACGGTGCTGCCGACAAAGGCCATGGTCAGCGCCATCATGACGGCAGCGCCCAGGCCCTGCAGGGCGCGCGCGGCGACCAGCAGCCACAGGGTGGGCGCCAGGGCGCACAGGATGGAGGCGGCGGCGAACAGGGCGATGCCGGCCAGCAGCAGGCGGCGCCGGCCGAGCATGTCGCCGAGGCGGCCCACGCTGACGATCAGCGCGGTGATGGCCAGCAGGTAGGCCAGCACGATCCATTGCACGTCCTGGAACGGCGCATGCAGGGCCCTGGCCATGTCGGGCAGGGCCACGTTGGCGATGCTGGTGCCCAGCGCGGGCAGCAGCATCGACAGGGACAGGCTGGCAAGGGCGCCGCGCACGGGCATGGTGGCGGTGCCGGCCGGGGTGGTCTGCTGGCTTGGAGGTAGGGGTTTTGACGGCGAATTCATAAGGTGGCTTGTCCATCCAATAAGAGTCATTCCATGGTAGCGAGGGATTTGGCATGGCGGAAGACGCATCATTTGCACTATATTGTTGCGTTTGACGCCATGTCTGGTGCGTGGGCGGCGCTGCAGCATCTGGCCCATCTCGAAGGCGGGCGGGCTGTCGGCCAGGTGGCAGCGGACGATGCGCCCGGGAATGCCGGCCACCGTGCAATGGGCGGGCACGTCCTGCAGGACCACGCTGCCGGCTGCCGCCTTGCTCATGGTGCCGATTTCGATGTTGCCGAGGATATTGGCGCCCGCGCCCAGCATCACGCCCGAGCGTATCTTCGGATGGCGGTCGCCATGCTCCTTGCCGGTGCCGCCCAGGGTGACGTTCTGCAGGATGGAGACGTTGTCGTCGACTGCGGCCGTTTCGCCGATGACGATGCCGCTGCCCTGATCGAGCATGATGCCCGCGCCGATGCGCGCGGCCGGATGGATGTCGATGCCGAAGATGCCGGCCGCATGGCTGGACAGGGCAAAGGCGGCCTCGCTGCGGCCCGCCGTCCACAGATGGTGCGCCATGCGGCAGGTTTGCAGCGCGTGAAAACCCTTCAGGTTCAGCCGCGCGTGCAAGCTGTCGGGGCAGGCGGGATCGCGCTGCGCGATGGCCGCAAGGTCGGCCGTGATGCTGGCCAGGATGGGCGGCTGCGTGCTTGGATTGTCCTCGAACAGGGGCCGCAGCACGGCCGGGCGCATATCGCGCGCGCCCAGGCGCTGTGCCAAGATGGCGGCAGCCCGGCGGGGCTGTCGTGCGGCAGTATCAGCTTGGCGAGCTGCTGCGCCATGCCGCGCACCTGCGTCCACACGCCGGGAATGTCGTCGGACTGGCTGGCTGCGGCGGCATCGATGCGGCGCAAGGGCGGCGCAGGCGGCAGGGGGCTGGCATAGGTCAAGTAAGTCATCGTGGTGCCTGTCCAGGCAAAGGAAGGGGGAAAGTGGAGCGCATGGCAACAGGGCCGGCGCCGGCTGGCAAGTGCCCGGGCTCCCGGAAGGCAGGGCCAGGCAATTGCGGATACACGATAAGCCGCCACGAAGGACGAAGCAAATCGTAAATACTGAGCGTGCGGCTCACGATTCCTGATGCTTGGGGAGGCAGCGGCGCATGCCGCGCTGGCGCGCGGGCAGGCGGCGCCAGGGGGAGGTGCGATGAGGCGGGAGGGAGGGGGCGGAGCGTGGCCCCGCGAAATTACAGCGCGTTGAGCGGAATCTTCAGGTAGCGCACGCCATTGTCTTCCGGCTCGGGCAGCTTGCCCGCGTTGATGTTGACCTGGATGGCGGGCAGGATCAGGGTCGGCATGTCGAGGGTGGCGTCGCGGCCCGTGCGCATGGCCACGAATTGTTCTTCCGTGATGCCGTCGCGCAAATGGATGTTGCTTGCGCGCTGTTCCGCCACCGTCACTTCCCAGCGCGGCGCGCGGCCGTTGGGCGGGTAGTCGTGGCACATGAACAGCCGCGTCTGCGGCGGCAGCGCCAGCAAGCGCTGCACGGAGCGGTACAGCAGGGTAGCGGAACCGCCGGGGAAGTCGCAGCGGGCCGAGCCTACGTCCGGCATGAACAAGGTGTCGCCCACGAAAACGGCGTCGCCGATCTGGTACGCCAGGTCGGCCGGCGTGTGGCCGGGCACGTGCAGGGCGCGTACTTCCAGTTTTCCGATATGAAACACCTGGTCGGGCGCGAACAGCTGGTCGAACTGCGAGCCGTCGGCCCTGGCGCCGTCCTGGTGGTAGACGGCGGCGAAGGCCTGCTGCACCGTCTGGATGGCGGCGCCGATGGCCACGTCGCCGCCCAGCTGCTGTTGCAGGTAGGGCGCGGCGGAAAGATGATCGGCGTGCGCATGGGTTTCCAGCAGCCAACGGCACTGCAAGCCGTGTTCGCGCACGAAGGTGATCACCTTGTCGGCCGAGGCGGTTGAAGTGCGGCCCGCCTTCGGGTCGTAATCGAGCACGGAATCGATGATGGCGCAGTCCCGTCCATCCGCTTCGTAGACAACGTAGGTGACGGTGGCGGTGGTCGGGTCGAAGAAAGCTTGGATTTGTGGAGTCATCGCGGCGGCAAGGGACGGGCAAGGGAATGGCATTATATCGCCAGAGTTCGCTAAAAAAATGCTGCAAATTGACATTTGACATGCGAAAAACAGATAAGCGGGCATGCATGCCTCCGTCGCAGCCGTGCGCACGCTCGCGCTTGCAGCATGGTAACCTCATTCTTCCAAGGAGGAATTCATGAACGATATCACTGCACGCAGCGAACAGTACCGCGGTTTTACGATTTCCGTGACCCCGCAAAAAGATAACGACGATTTATGGGATTTTACCTACCGCCTGCAGCGCGACGGTGAGCCGGAAGCGCAGGCGATCACGCGCAGCCGTACCCTGGGCGGCTACGCGGCGCCCGAGACCGCTTGCACGGCGGGCCTGGAAGTGGCCAGGACGGAAGTGGATAATCTGCTGCGTCCTTGAGCCAGCGTAAATCGTTTAGCCTGAAAGTCGGCCTGACCGCGCGCCGGCGCGTGAAACACGTCGCTAGCGGTGCCGCTTCATGCTACGATTTCCAGTATTGAGTCAGTCACCAAGGAGGCACCCCATGAATAGCAGTTCTAAAATTCACTATAAAGGCTGGGAAATCGTTCCCCTGGCCGTGCCCACCACCGATGGCAAATGGTCGGCCAGCTGCGACATTGAACGCGCCACGGCGGAAGGCCTGGAGGTGTTCGAAGGCTCGACCATGCAATTCGTGCGCGACGACGAGGAGGGCGCCATTGCCGCCGCCTGCGAAGAAGCCGTGCGCCAGATCGACAACATCATCGCCAATCCGCTGGTGCGGCTGGCCTAGTCCTTGAATTTCCAGCAAACCTGCAGCCGGCGCCCGCCGGCTGTTTTTTTATGCGCGTCGCCGGTGGCAGTCTCATATGTTTCATGTTTCAATGTTTCAAATGGAATGATTGAAACATATTTGAAACATCATTGGCCTGAATCGTGACATCGCTGTTCCCTGGCGTGACAACGCGTGCAGCGCCGATGCGTGGCCATTTCCCTGGTTTTCACTGTGCCGTGGTGCATTTTCCGCGCGAGCGCATGGTGCTGGCACGGCATTTGCAATATCAATGTTCATAGCCACTCCGTGAAACATTCGGGACCGTCCGAAACCCATAAGGTGAACACATGACTCAATACTCCGCAGGTGCCGCATTCCGCAAGGCCGTCCAGGAAGAATCCCCGTTGCAAGTCGTCGGCGCCATCAACGCCAACCACGCCTTGCTGGCCAAGCGCGCCGGCTATAAGGCCATCTACCTGTCCGGCGGCGGCGTCGCGGCCGGCTCGCTGGGCTTGCCCGATCTGGGCATTTCCAGCCTGGACGACGTGCTGACCGACATCCGCCGCATCACCGACGTGTGCGATCTGCCGCTGCTGGTCGACGCCGACACGGGCTTCGGCGCCTCAGCCTTCAACGTGGCGCGCACGGTGAAATCGATGATCAAGTTCGGCGCGGCCGGCCTGCACATCGAAGACCAGGTGGGCGCCAAGCGCTGCGGTCACCGTCCGGGCAAGGAAATCGTCAGCAAGGAAGAGATGGTCGACCGCATCAAAGCGGCCGTCGATGCGCGCACGGACCCGAATTTCGTCATCATGGCGCGTACCGATGCGCTGGCCGTCGATGGCCTGGAAGCGGCACTGGAGCGCGCCGTCGCCTGCGTCGAAGCGGGCGCCGACATGATCTTCCCGGAAGCCATCACGGACCTGGACATGTACGCCACGTTCGCCAAGGCCGTCAACGTGCCGATCCTGGCCAACATCACGGAATTCGGTTCCACGCCGCTGTTCACGCTGGACGAGCTGCGCAGCGCCCACGTGGGCCTGGCCCTGTACCCGTTGTCGGCCTTCCGCGCCATGAACAAGGCGGCGGAAAACGTCTACCAGGCGCTGCGCCGCGACGGTACGCAAAAGAACGTCGTCGACACCATGCAGACGCGCATGGAACTGTATGAATCGATCAACTACCATGATTTCGAGCAAAAACTCGACGCGCTGTTCGCCGCGCAAAAGAAATAAGCAGAAATAAGCAAAAAGCAGGGACCGCATGCCGGTCCCGCAGTGACGCACCCGAGACTATTCAATCTGGAGAACACAATGACCGCACCGCAAGCCGCCACTTTCAAGCCTAAAAAATCCGTCGCCCTGTCCGGCGTCACCGCCGGCAACACGGCGCTGTGCTCGGTCGGCAAGACCGGCAACGATTTGCATTACCGCGGCTACGACATCCTGGACGTGGCCGACAGCTGCGAGTTCGAGGAAATCGCCTATTTGCTGGTGCACGGCAAGCTGCCGACCTTGGCGGAACTGAAAGGCTACAAGGCCAAGCTGAAGTCCTTGCGCGGCTTGCCGTCGGCAGTGAAAGCGGCGCTGGAAGCGCTGCCGGCCGCCGCCCACCCGATGGACGTGATGCGCACGGGCGTGTCCGTGCTCGGCTGCACCCTGCCGGAAAAGGACGACCATAACGCGCCGGGCGCGCGCGACATCGCCGACCGCCTGATGGCGTCGTTTGGCTCCATGCTGCTGTACTGGTACCACTACAGCCATAACGGCAAGCGCATCGAAGTGGAAACGGACGACGACTCGATCGGCGGCCACTTCCTGCACCTGCTGCATGGCGAAAAACCGTCGGCGTCGTGGGAAAAAGCCATGCACACGTCGCTGATCCTGTACGCGGAACACGAATTCAATGCCTCGACCTTCACCAGCCGCGTCATCGCCGGCACGGGTTCCGACATCCACTCGGCCATCACGGGCGCCATCGGCGCACTGCGCGGCCCGAAACACGGCGGCGCGAACGAAGTGGCGCTGGACATCCAGAAGCGCTACGACAATGCCGACGAAGCGGAAGCGGATATCCGCGAGCGCGTCGCCAACAAGGAAGTGGTGATCGGCTTCGGCCACCCCGTCTACACGATTTCGGACCCGCGCAACGTGGTCATCAAGGAAGTGGCGCGTTCGCTGTCGCAGGAAGCGGGATCGACCAAGATGTTCGACATCGCCGAGCGCCTGGAATCGGTCATGTGGGAAATCAAGAACATGTTCCCGAACCTGGACTGGTTCTCGGCCGTGTCCTACCACATGATGGGCGTGCCGACGGCGATGTTCACGCCTCTGTTCGTCATCTCGCGCACCTCGGGCTGGGCTGCCCACATCATCGAACAGCGCATCGACAACAAGATCATCCGCCCGAGCGCCAACTACGTCGGCCCGGAAGACCTGGAATTCGTGCCAATCAAGGACCGTAAATAATGAGCACCGCAATGAGTACCCCCATGAATACCCTGTACCGCAAACCCTTGCCGGGAACAGGGCTGGACTACTTCGACACGCGCGCCGCCGTCGATGCGATCGCCCCAGGCGCCTATGCCACCTTGCCCTACACCTCGCGCGTGCTGGCCGAAAACCTCGTGCGCCGCTGCGACCCGGCCACCCTGAACGCCTCGCTGAGCCAGTTCATCGAACGCCGCCGCGACCTCGATTTTCCGTGGTTTCCCGCCCGCGTCGTCTGCCATGACATCCTGGGCCAGACGGCCCTGGTCGACCTGGCCGGCCTGCGCGACGCCATCGCGGCCCAGGGCGGCGACCCGGCCCTGGTCAATCCGGTGGTTCCCACGCAGCTGGTAGTGGACCATTCGCTGGCCGTCGAATGCGGCGGTTTCGACCCCGACGCCTTCGCCAAGAACCGCGCCATCGAAGACCGCCGCAACGAAGACCGTTTCGACTTCATCGACTGGACCAAGAAAGCGTTTAAAAACGTCGACGTGATCCCGCCCGGTAACGGTATCCTGCACCAGATTAACCTCGAGCGCATGTCGCCCGTGATCCAGGTGCAAAATGGTGTAGCCTATCCCGACACCCTGGTGGGCACGGATTCGCATACACCGATGGTCGATGCGCTGGGCGTGATCGCCATCGGCGTGGGCGGCCTGGAAGCGGAAAGCGTGATGCTGGGCCGCGCCTCGTGGATGCGACTGCCCGATATCATCGGCGTCAAGCTGACGGGTAAACCACAGCCGGGCATCACGGCGACCGACACGGTGCTGGCGCTGACGGAATTTTTGCGCAAGCAGAAGGTCGTCTCGTCCTACCTGGAATTCTTCGGCGAAGGCGCATCGCACCTGACCCTGGGCGACCGCGCCACGATTTCCAACATGGCGCCGGAATTCGGCGCCACGGCCGCCATGTTCTACATTGACGCGCAAACCATCAAGTACCTGAAGCTGACGGGCCGCGACGACGAACTGGTGAAACTGGTGGAGCTGTACGCCAAGGAGACGGGCCTGTGGGCAGACAGCCTGGTGGACGCGCAGTACGAGCGCGTCTTGAGCTTCGACCTGTCGTCCGTCGTGCGCAATATCGCCGGGCCGTCGAATCCGCACAGCCGCGTGCCGACGTCGGAACTGGCCGCGCGCGGGATTTCCGGCGTGGTGGAAAACGAGCCGGGCAAGATGCCGGACGGCGCCGTGATCATCGCCGCCATCACCAGCTGCACCAATACGAACAACCCGCGCAACATGATCGCGGCCGGCCTGATCGCGCGCAATGCGAACCGCCTGGGTCTGACGCGTAAACCATGGGTCAAATCGTCGCTGGCGCCCGGCTCGAAAACCGTGGAACTGTACCTGCAGGAAGCGGGCCTGATGCCGGAACTCGAAGCATTGGGCTTCGGCGTGGTCGCTTTTGCCTGCACCTCGTGCAACGGCATGTCGGGCGCGCTCGACCCCGTCATCCAGGACGAAGTGGTGTCGCGCGACCTGTACGCCACGGCCGTCCTGTCGGGCAACCGCAACTTCGACGGCCGCATCCACCCGTACGCGAAACAGGCTTTCCTCGCCTCGCCGCCGCTGGTGGTGGCCTACGCGATTGCCGGCACCATCCGCTTCGACATCGAAAAGGATGTGCTGGGCCATGACGCGGACGGCAAACCGATTCTGTTGAAAGATATCTGGCCGTCGGACGAGGAAATCGACGCCATCGTCGCGTCCAGCGTCAAGCCGGAGCAGTTCCGCAAGGTGTATATCCCGATGTTCGCCGCGCAGGCGGATGACGGCATCAAGGTCAGCCCGCTGTACGACTGGCGTCCGCAGACGACGTATATCCGCCGTCCGCCGTACTGGGAAGGCGCGCTGGCAGGCGCGCGGCCCTTGAAAGGCATGCGTCCGCTGGCCGTCCTGGGCGACAACATCACCACCGACCACTTGTCGCCATCGAACGCCATCATGCTCGACAGCGCGGCCGGCGAATACCTGGCGAAGATGGGTTTACCCGAGGAAGACTTCAATTCCTACGCCACGCACCGGGGCGACCATCTGACGGCGCAGCGCGCCACGTTCGCCAATCCGACCTTGAAGAACGAGATGGTCATCGAGGACGGCAAAGTGAAGGCCGGTTCGCTCACGCGCATCGAGCCGGAAGGCAAAATCTCGCGCATGTGGGAAGCCATCGAGGTGTACATGGAGCGCAAGCAACCCCTGATCATCATCGCTGGCGCCGACTATGGTCAGGGTTCCTCGCGCGACTGGGCCGCCAAGGGCGTGCGCCTGGCCGGCGTGGAAGCCATCGTGGCCGAAGGTTTTGAACGCATCCACCGCACCAACCTGGTGGGCATGGGCGTCTTGCCGCTGGAATTCCTCCCTGGCGTGAACCGCAAGACCCTGGGCCTGGACGGCAGCGAAACCTACGACGTCGTGGGCGAGCGCACGCCGCGCTCCACCTTGACCCTCGTCATCCACCGCAAGAACGGCGACAAGGTCGAAGTGCCCGTCACCTGCCGCCTCGATACGGCGGAAGAGGTGTCGATCTACGAGGCGGGCGGCGTTCTTCAACGATTCGCGCAGGATTTCCTCGAATCTTCGAAAGCCGCGTAACGGTAGGTCGGATTAGCGCTTGCGCGTAATCCGACCTTATCTGCCGAAACGCGCCAACAATGTGTCGGATTACGCGTGGCTAAGCCACGCTAATCCGACCTACCTCTTCCAGGAAAATTCATGACCCACGTACCCCAAATCAAAATCCCCGCCACCTACATGCGCGGCGGCACCAGCAAGGGCGTGTTCTTCCGTCTGCAGGATTTGCCCGCCAGCGCGCAAGTGCCGGGCGCGGCGCGCGACGCCTTGCTGCTGCGCGTGATCGGCAGTCCCGACCCTTACGGCAAGCAGATCGACGGCATGGGCGGCGCCACGTCGAGCACCAGCAAGACGGTGATTCTGGCGAAAAGCACGATGCCGGAGCACGACGTCGACTACCTGTTCGGCCAGGTCTCGATCGACAAGCCGTTTGTCGACTGGAGCGGCAACTGCGGCAACCTGTCGGCCGCCGTCGGCTCGTTCGCCATCGCCAGCGGCCTGGTGGACGCCGCCCGCGTGCCTGCCGACGGCATCGCCACGGTGCGCATCTGGCAAGCCAATATCGGCAAGACCATCATCGCCCACGTGCCCATGACGCAGGGCGAAGTCCAGGAAACGGGCGACTTCGAACTCGATGGCGTGACCTTCCCGGCCGCCGAAGTGAAGCTGGAATTTCTCGATCCGGCCGCGGACGAGGAGGGCGGCGATGGTGGCAGCTCAGCCATGTTTCCTACTGGCAACCTCGTCGATGACCTCGACGTGCCCGGCATCGGCGTGTTGAAAGTCACGATGATCAACGCGGGCATCCCGACGATTTTCGTCGATGCGCACGCCATCGGCTACACGGGCACGGAACTGCAGGACGCCGTCAATGGCGATCCGGCCGCGCTGGCCCGCTTCGAGACCATCCGCGCGCATGGCGCGCTGCGCATGGGTTTGATTTCCCATCTTGATGAAGCGGCGAAGCGCCAGCACACGCCGAAGGTGGCCTTTGTTGCCAAACCGGCCGGCTATGTGTCGTCGAGCGGAAAAAAGGTGGAGGCGGGCGACATCGACCTGCTCGTGCGCGCTCTGTCGATGGGCAAGCTGCACCACGCCATGATGGGCACGGCGGCAGTTGCCATCGGCACGGCGGCGGCTATTCCCGGCACCCTGGTCAACCTGGCAGCGGGCGGCGGACCCCGCAACTCGGTGCGCTTCGGCCACCCGTCGGGCACCCTGACGGTGGGCGCGCAAGCGCAGCAGGTCGATGGCCAATGGCGCGTCACCAAGGCCATCATGAGCCGCAGCGCGCGCGTGCTGATGGAAGGCAGCGTGCGCATTCCCGGCGACGCGTTTTAAGGCCAGGTAGACCGATGCGCAGGCAGATCAGTTGATATTTCTGCTAGCAAAGAAACGGAGCGACAAGGAAAATGGGGGAGCGTCAGCCGCGATGCGTGCAGCGCAGACGCTGGCGACCTCCCATACTTCCCGACGGGTGAACTGATGTTATTTAACTCTTACGTCTTCCTGTTCGCGTATCTGCCCATCACGGTGGCCGGTTTTTTCATCCTGGGACGGCGCAGCGAATTATGGGCTGCCGCCTGGCTGGCGTCGTCGTCGCTGTTCTTCTATGCGTACTGGGATTACCGCTACCTGCCGCTGTTGCTGGGCTCCGTTGTCTTTAACTATGGCTGCGCGGCCTGGCTGGCGACCAGCCCCCGGCCGCGCAAGAAATGGATACTGGCTGCCGCCATTGCCGCCAACCTCGGCTTGCTTGCCTACTATAAATACGCGGGATTTTTCGTTGCCAGCCTGGCGCAATTGCTGGCGCAGCCAATTCCCGCTTTGCACGTGATTCTGCCGATCGGCATCTCGTTTTTCACGTTTACGCAGATCGCCTTCCTGGTCGACACCTGCAAGGGCAAGGCACAGGAAAGCCGCTTCGTCCACTATCTGCTGTTCGTCACGTATTTCCCGCATCTGATTGCCGGTCCTGTCTTGCATCACAAGGAAATGATGCCGCAATTCGCCGACCGGCGTACCTTCCGCCTGTCGGCCAGCAATATCGCCATCGGCAGCACGATTTTTTTCATCGGCCTGGCCAAGAAGGTGCTGATTGCCGACAATATCGGCGCCTATTCGGCGCCCTTGTTCAGTGATCCCGCCGCGCCATCCTTGCTGATCGCCTGGGCTGGCGTGCTCGCGTATGCCTTCCAGCTGTACTTCGATTTCTCCGGCTATTCCGACATGGCCATCGGCTTGTCGAGATTATTTGGCGTGCGGCTGCCGCTGAATTTTGCTTCGCCCTATAAAGCGCGCAATGTCGCGCAATTCTGGCGCCGCTGGCACATGACCCTGTCGCGCTTCCTGCGCGACTACCTGTATATCCCGCTGGGCGGCAACCGCTGTGGGCCCGTGCGGCGCTACCTGAACCTGATGATCACCATGGTGCTGGGCGGCCTGTGGCATGGCGCCGGCTGGAATTTCATCGTCTGGGGCGCGCTGCATGGCGCTTACCTGGCGATCCACAAGGCCTGGAGCACGGTGACGCGCAAGCTGCACCTGCCGTCCGATACGCGCGTTGGCAACATCCTGGCGACGGTCCTCACTTTCATTGCCGTCTGCGTCGCCTGGGTCTTCTTTCGCGCACCCGACATGGCAACCGCCCTGACAATCATCCAAGGCATGGCGGGCGGCTTTGGCCTGGATTTGCCAGATGCGCTGGCTCCCCATTTGCTGCCGCTTCAGTCTGTGCTGGCCGCCATGGGCATGGGCTATTACCTGGGCGGCGGCACGGTGTTCATTGAAAGCTGGACGTGGATAGCGGTGGCAGCGCTGATTACTTTTTCCATGCCGAATACGCAGCAGATCATGCGCCACTTTGATCCGGCGCTGGATTTTCCTGCCGGTGGGCAACACCTGCGCGCCTGGCTCACCTGGCGCGCCTCGCCTGCGTGGGCGGCCGCCATCGCCGTGCTCGCGCTGGCGAGCATGCTGGCTCTGAACCGGCCCGCTGAATTCCTGTATTTTCAATTCTAGAGAGGGCGCATCATGACGGCATCCCCTTTCAAATCCTATCTGGCCGTACTGGCGCTGGCGCTGGCGGGGGGCGCCGTGCTGGCGGGCGCCTTCGTTTTCGTTGTCGACCCTTATGGCCTGTATGGCGTCGTCCGGCGCGATAATTTCAATGCCGTCAAGCCGGGCCTGAGCCGCTACCAGAACCAGATCAAGCAGGAACATGCGCTGCGCAGGCAGCCGCGCTTCATCATCCTCGGCAATTCGCGCGCGGAGATCGGCTTCGATCCGCGCGCCAGCGCCTTGTCGGCGCTGGGCGCCGGCTACAATCTGGCGATTCCGGGCACGGGCCTGGCGACATCCGCCAGCCAGTTTGCGCAACTGCGCCAGGCCGGCGTCAAGCCGCGCACGGTCATCGTGGGCATGGAATTCATCGATTTTCTCAATCCCGCCGTCGCACCGTCCGCACGTCCGGCGCCAGCGGCCGCCGCGCCGGCGCATGGCCGCGCGTTCTGGCGCTTCGATGCGCTCTTTTCGCTGGCCTCCGTCAAGGATGCCGTGCACACGCTGCGCATTCAGCACGACGATGAGGCGGCCACCTTGTCGGCCGATGGCTTCAATCCCTTGCTGGAGTACGGCGCCCATGCGCGCCGGGATGGCTACCACAAGATGTTCACGCAGCGGGCGCAGGAAAGCGCCGCCAACTTGCGCAGAAAATCGACGCGGAGCCTTGCCACCGAAGACTTTCGATTGCTGCGCACCTTTTTGCTGGCGATGGCGGCCACCGAGGCCGATATCAAGCTGGTGATCTATCCGTATCACGCGCAAATGCTGGCCATGTTCGAGGCTGCCGGGCTGTGGCCCCTGTTCGAAGTATGGAAAGCACAGCTGGTGCGGGAAATGGGCGCGGTCAAGGCGCGCTACCCGGATGCGCATATTTCCCTCACGGATTTCAGCGGCTATGGCGCATACAACTGCGAGCCGATACCCGCCGCCAATGAGCGCGGCACTGCCACGCGCTGGTACTGGGAGGCCGGACATTTCAAGAAGGCGCTGGGCGATATCGTATTGCAGCGCGTGATGTCGCCGCAGGATGTTGCGCCTGGCGATGGGCAGTTTGGCATGCCGCTCGATGACGCCAGCCTCGAGGAAAACCGCGCGCGGATCGCGCAGGAACGCAACAGTTGCGCGGCGGCGCAGCCGGCATTGTTTTCAAGGCAGCTGCTCGCCACACAGCATAGCCACACTGGAGGAAGCAGATGAACAGATAAGCAGAACATGCACGAACAAAAAAACACAGATTGCACGCCTACCGGAGGAGACATGAATTTCGCAGCATTTTATCAACGCTCGATCGACACGCCTGACGTTTTCTGGCGCGAGGAAGCCGACAAGATCGACTGGCATACCCCGTTTTCGCAGGTCCTCGATTATTCCCGCCCGCCTTTCGCCAAATGGTTCGTCGGCGGCACCACGAATTTGTGCCACAACGCCGTCGACCGCTGGGTGGACCGTCAGGGCGATGCCGCCGCGCTGATCGCCATTTCCACCGAAACGAACACGGAGCGCAGCTACAGCTTTCGCGAGCTGCAGCGCGAAGTGGAGCGCTGCGCCGCCATATTGCAGTCGCTGGGCGTGGTCAAGGGCGACCGCGTGTTGATCTACATGCCGATGATCGCCGAGGCGGCGTTTGCCATGCTCGCGTGCGCGCGCATCGGCGCCGTGCATTCCGTGGTGTTCGGCGGCTTTGCCGCCAACAGCCTGGCCAGCCGCATCGACGATGCGCAGCCAAAATTGGTGTTTTCCGCCGATGCCGGTTCGCGCAACGGCAAGGCGATTGCCTACAAGCCGCTGCTCGACGATGCCATCCGCATCGCCGCGCACAAGCCGCAGCATGTGCTGCTGGTCGACCGCCATCTGGTGCCGATGGAACGGACGCCTGGCCGTGACGTCGATTACGCGGTCCTGCGCGAACAGCACCTGGACGCGCAGGTGCCAGTCGCCTGGCTCGAATCGAACGAGCCGTCGTACGTGCTGTATACCTCGGGCACGACGGGCAAACCGAAGGGCGTGCAGCGCGACGTGGGCGGCTATGCGGTGGCGCTGGCGTCGTCGATGCAGTACAACTTCTGCGGCAAGCCCGGCGAAACCTTCTTTGCCACCTCGGATATCGGCTGGGTGGTGGGACACTCCTACATCGTCTACGGCCCGCTGATCGCCGGCATGGCCACCATCCTGTACGAGGGCTTGCCCATCTGTCCCGATGCGGGCATCTGGTGGAGCATCGTTGAAAAATACAAGGTCACGCGCATGTTCTCGGCGCCGACGGCCATCCGCGTGCTGCGCAAGCACCCGGTGGAACTGATGCGCAAATACGATTTGTCTTCCCTGAAGGCCCTGTACCTGGCAGGCGAGCCGCTCGATGAAACCACCTCGCAGTGGATCGCCGATGAACTGAAGGTGGACATCATCGACAACTACTGGCAGACGGAGACGGGCTGGCCCATTCTCTCGGTGGCCAAGGGCATTGCCGACACGCCGACGCGCCTGGGCAGCCCCGGCCAGGCCATGTACGGCTACCGCGTCAAGCTGCTCAACGAGGCGACGGGCCAGGAGTGCGGCGCCAACGAGAAGGGCGTGCTGGTGCTGGAAGGCCCGCTGCCGCCCGGCTGCATGCAGACGGTCTACGGCGACGACTCTCGTTTCGTCGACACCTACTGGTCCACCTTCAGCGGTCGTCAAGTGTATTCGACCTTCGACTGGGGCGTGCGCGACGCGGACGGCTATTACTTCATTCTGGGCCGCACGGACGACGTGATCAACGTGGCCGGACACCGCCTGGGCACGCGCGAGATCGAGGAAAGCATCACCAGCCATCCGAACGTGTCGGAAGTGGCGGTGGTGGGCGTGGAAGACAAGCTCAAAGGCCAGGTGGCGATGGCTTTCGTGATCCTCAAGGACCCGCGGGGTTTCGACAGCGTCGAGGCGAAAACGGCGCTGGAACGCGAAGTGATGGCCGTGGTCGACCGCCAGCTGGGCGCCGTGGCGCGGCCCGCGCGCGTGCTGTTCGTGGCGCAGTTGCCGAAGACGCGCTCGGGCAAGCTGCTGCGCCGTTCGATCCAGGCCATCTGCGAAGGGCGCAGCCCGGGCGACCTGACGTCGATGGATGACCCGGCATCGCTGCAGCAGATCCAGGCAGCGCTGGCTTAAGCGCCATGACGAGAACGAAGTTTATCAATCGATAAACTTCGTTCTCAGATCCGGTCGCTTTCCTTGCGCACGACCCTGCCGACGATCAGGCATTCATTGCCGCGGCACAGCTTGCGGTGGTATTTGCGCTGGTCGGGGTTGTCCGACGTCAGCCACCATTCGCCGATGTCGCGCGCCATGCGCTTGACCACCGGTTCGCCTTCGTAATTGATGGCAAACACGATGCCGTCGGCCGGCCGGTTGTCGGCCGTATTGATGATCACCACATCGTCCTCGTACAGGGCCGGCTCCATGCTCTCGCCCTTGACCTTGATCGCCACCAGTTTTTCAGGGTGGTAGCCATTGCGCTCGACCCAGCTGCGCGGCACGCTGATGGTGCTGCCGTCGTGCGTTTCCGGTTCGATGGCAAAGCCCGTGATGCCGGCCGACAGGCGCAGCTTCACCTTGCGGATCGGGTAGAAGCGTTCATCTTCGCCATCTTCCACGACCACGGGCTGCACGCCGGCCAGCGCGCGCGCGGCCATGGCCGCCTGGTCGGGCGCCGCGCCCTGGTCGAAGTACATGCTGTCCAGCTGCAGGTCCGCTTCCAGCTTGCGCGCGATCTTTTCGCTGAACGCGCGTCCCTCGCGGTAGGTGGGCGAGAGGATTTGCGAGATGCGCGCCTCGCTCCAGCCGCTGACGTCGGAAATTTTCTTGCGCGTGTTGTCGTAGTGCTCGCGGATCAGGGCCAGCAGGCGGTCGCGTCTGTATTGATACATATTCATCTCCACATTAAACCTGAAATTTACCGTTTGATAAATTACCAAATGCTTGACTTTAACATTAGCGATTGATAAAGTCCACTCGTTGCCTGTCGCAAACGCACTACAGCGTTTGCCGGTTGGCGACACCACGGGAGGTCAGGCAGATGTTGAACAGCAGTCAGTCGGTTGAAAGCAGGGCGGCGCCGCGGCAGGGGCGCCAGTTACAGGGACGCAGCAAGAAGTCGCAGCTGCATATTGCCCGCATCGCGCAGTACATTCGCGAGCAGGGCCAGGCCAGCGCGGCGCAGTTGTCCGCCTTGCTGGGACTCGACGCGGGCACCATGAGCCGCTATTTGCGCCACATGTGCGGCATGGGGCAGATTCACCTGGCGCAGCGCCATTGCACGGAGCCGGGACGCCAGCGGCCAGCCCTGTACGCGCTGGGCGAGCAGGACGACGAGGTCGACGGCTGGGCCGAACTGCCGCCGCAGGTGCGCCGCACGGCCAGCTGGCCACGAGGTGCGGCGCGCCGCGATCCGCTGGTGGCGGCCCTGTTCGGGCCGGCGCGAGAAAACTAAGACAAGAATCAACGAGGAGAAAATCATGGGGTTTGCAGAAAAATTCATCGCATCGCTGTCGTCGCAGAACCTGCGCGACGATGCCGTCCACCACGACCTGGACGTGATCGCGGCCGCGGCGCTGGCCGGCGACATGGGCGCCTTGCTGTGCCGCGTCAAATACGCGGACGGCACCGTCAGCCGCTTGTTCGAGGGCAATGCCGGCAACCTGGCGCAGCTGCTGCGCACCTGGACGGCGGCCGTGACGCAGAAGGGCCGCGCGCGGCGCTGGGTCAAGGCGCAGACGGCCTGGGATGCGCAGGCCGCCAATACCTTGTACCGCCGCGTGGCCGAAGCGTCGCTCGCGCATTGGCTCGACAGCAAATGCAAGGTTTGCCACGGCACGGGCGTCGTCGCCGCCATGCAGGCGGGCGCACCGGTCGTCTGCAAGGCGTGCCACGGTGCCGGCGAAGCGGCCATCAGCTGCTCCGGCGGCTTCGAGCTCGAACGCATCAAGGATATGGTCAGCGAGCTGGAAGGCATCTTCCAGTCGCACGGGGCCCGCGCCATGCGCCGCCTGGGTCACTGAAAAGTTTTTTGCAATATGCCTGGCGCTGAAAAAAATGCCCCTACAATAGAGTCTCGATCACGCAGCAACAGCAACACCGGCAACACCGCAGGACCACATGCTTCTCCACTCGTAATAGACGCGCTTTCGGCGCGACACCGATAGGGGAAATCAGCGCAGCGAACGGCCTTTATGGCCCCTTCGCCCATCTTCCGTCCGGCACGGCCCCGCGCCATCCGTACGCCAGCCCGCCGCCTCACCGCGCGCGGGCTTTTTCGTTTCATCTCCCATTTTTCAGTTTCTCCCACAAGACCGCCCCGGCGGTTTTCATCCCACGAAAGGTATTACTTATGGCATCGACAGCAAACGGCATCGACAGCTTGATCGTTATCAGCAAACAAAGCGCCGAAGGCAGCAAGGCCGCCGCCGGCGGCGGCCAGATTTATCCCCGCGTCACGGCCACCTTCGACACGGAAGCGGACAAATATGCGAGCGCCGAGATCGACGCCAGCCAGCAACAGGGCGATACCCGCCTGGGCAATTTCCGCACCACGGGCGCCATCAAGGCCGAAGCGGCGTGCGGCACCTACGCGCCGCTGATGGCGGCGCTGCTGCGCCGCGACTTCACGGCCGGCGGCGTCGCTGCCGCGCAAACCACCATCGCTGCCGCCGCCTCCGGCCTGACGCGCAGCGCCGGTTCCTGGCTGGCAGAAGGTTTCCGCGCCGGCAGCGTGGTGCGCATCACCGGCATGACGGCGCCGGCCGCCGCCAACAATGCAAAGAACTTCTTCGTCACGTCGGTGACGGCGACCAACCTGAATGGCCAGTTCATGGACGGTTCGGCCATGATCGTCAAGGCGGCCGGCGACTCGGTCGGCGTGGCGGCCGTGGGCAAGCGCAGCTTCACCCCTTTGAGCGGCCACACCACCGACTGGTTCACGGCCGAAGTGCAGGACCCGAAGATCGGCGTGCACCGCAGCTTCGTCGACCAGCTGGTCAGCAAGATGGACATCGCCGTGCAGCCGAACGGCATCACCAGCCTGGACTTCACCCTGATGGGCAAGGCGGAAGGCCCGACCACGGCCGTGCCGTACTTCCCCACGCCGCTGGCCGCGCCGGGCACCGGCAAGTTCTCGGGCGCCACGGCGATGCTGTCCGTGAACGGCATCCCGTCGCAGATCTGCACCGGCATGTCCGTCTCGCTCGACGGCCAGGTCAAGGTCGACCCGGTGATCGGCTCGAAGTACTCCACGGCCACCTCGCGCGGCAAGGTGATGGGCTCGGGTCAGTTCACGGTGCTGCTGCAGGACGCCACCTACCTCGACTACTTCAAGTCCGAGATGGAAATCCCGCTGGCCTACGCCATGGCGTCGGGCACGGCGCCAACCGCCGACGTGCTGGCGCTGGCCATGGGCCGCATCAAGATCACGTCGGCCAAGATCGACGACGGCGAGAAAAACAAAATCGTCACCTGCGCCTTCGACGTCCTGCGCTACAAGGGCACGGATGCGCAGCATGAAGCGACCACCTTGAGCATCCAGGACAGCGCGCTGTAAGCGGCTGACGCTTGCTACGGAGCCGCCGTGATGGCGGCCTTTTACTTTTTACTTCATACAGAAAGCAGCACACATGAACAACGCACAAAAAATCCAGGCAGGTTTCGACATCGGCAATATCCACGCGGCTGCCACGCCCGTCACCTTCGACGTGCCCGTTATCTTCGACGCGGACGGCGAAGCGGTGGCCGGCCTGACCATCGTCGGCAAGAACAGCGAGCAATACCGCCTCGCCAACAACGCCGTGCGCGCAGAAGGTTATAAAAAATCGGCGCGCCGCAAGACGGCCATCGATGCCTCCACCGACGAAGGCGCGGAACTGCTGGTGCAAGCGATCGACGGCAACCAGAAACGCTTGGCCCTGGCCGTGGTCACGGGCTGGTACGGCTTCACCAGTAACGGCGCACCAGTGCCGCTCGATGCTGCGCTGCTGGAAGCGGCCTTTGAAAAATACCCGACCTGGCAGGAAAAAGTGACCACGGCGCTGGAAAACGAGTCGAATTTTTTGAAACTCTGACGGCCAGCCTGCTGCGCTACGCCGGGCACCAGTTCGAGCGCGGCGCGCGGGCGGCCGATGGCCATGCCAAGGGGGAGCATATCGATGCGGCCCGGCGCCATCCATTGTTCCGCGCGCCGCCCGAGGAAGCTGCGTCGCCCATGCCGTTCGAGCTGGCCCACGTGTGGGAATGGTTCGCGCAATTGAACCGCAAGCGGCAGAACGGCATGGCCGTCAATCCCATCGCCAGCACGGAAATCCTCGCCTGGCAGGCGCGCCACGGCATCGCCATCGAGCCGTTCGAGCACCAGCTGCTGGACCAGCTCGACGCGCTGTTTTTGTCGCACCAGCATGCGGCGGGCTGACCCGCATTTTTCAACCCGGCCGCCATGCGCGGCTTTTTTTATGGGCCAAACATGCCAGAGATAACTGAGTTAAAGATTGCCGTGAATACGGCGGAGATAAAGACGGGGACGCAGGCGGTGAATGACCTGGCTGCCGCCAGTAAACAGACAGGCGAACAGGCCGAGCAAGCCAGCACCAAGTTTCGCAACTTCGAACCACGGGTGCGCGCGCAGGCTGAAGCGGCCCGCATGGCGACCGAGATGAACGTTGCCATGGGCAAAGGTGGCAGCGATGCTGCGGACGGCTTGCTCAAGGCAATGGAGGCGGTCGATGGCTTTGCCAAGGCCTCGGCCAAGATCGGTGCAGGGGGATTGAACGCCGACATCGGGCAAATAAAGGATGGCCTGGGCGAGATGGCCAATGCCACCGGCTTGACGGAGCTGGCCATGAAGCGCCTGGGCGCGGGGCCGCTGCTGGTGCTGCAGATGGCCGCCGACGTGGCGGCGTTCGTGGCGGAGGCCTTCGTGCAGGGCCAGCTGGAATCGGACAAGTTTTCCCGTGCGCTGGAACTGACCGGCAATGCCGCCGGCATCACGGAAGGTCAGTTCAACACCATGGTGGCGTCGGTCTCCGATGCCAGCCAGGGCGGCCTGGGTGATACGCGCGTGGTCTTGCAGACTCTGGTGGAAACGGGGCAGTTTACCAGTGAAGCGCTTAATTCCGTAGGTGCCGCGGCCGTCACGATGGCGCAAATGAATGGCCAATCGGCCGGCGCCGTGGCTGCAGACTTCGCGGCGATGGCCGATGGCGTGACCAACTGGGTCGATACGCACGATAAGAACTACAACATCCTGACGGGCGCGCAGTATGCGCATATCGCCGCGCTGGAAAAGGAAGGCAAGACGCAGGAAGCCATGGTCGTGGCGAGCGACTTGATCAACGCGGGTCTGCAAAAACGGGCTGAAAAGCTCAGCATGATCGGCACCTTGCTGCAAGGCAGCAAGAATCTCTGGTCCAGCTTCATGGATGGCATGCGTTCCATCGGACGCGAGGAGACGCCGGAAGACGAAATTGAAAAAATCAAAAAACGCACGGCCGACGTGCGCCGTACCGGCCAGCTGGTTCCCGGCACGCACCCGGCGGCACGTCTGACTGGCGAGCAGATGCAACAGTTCGAGCAGGAGCAGGCCAAGGCGTTGGCAGTGGCAATGAGCAAGCAGACGCAGCTGGAAGCAAAGGCGAAGGCTGATCAGGCGGAATCGAAACGCAATGCCGACTCGAAGCAGGCTGTGAAGGACCTGGACGAAATGCAGAAGCGCTATGTCACCAAGGCGGAACGTGAGAGCGCGGAAATAAAGAAGCTCGAGGAAACCTTGGCCAATGCCAGGGCCGGCGGTGTCGCCGTCTCTCCCGAAAAGGAGAAAGAGTTGCGGCAGAAAGTGCACGCCTCGTTTGCGGGATCTGCCAAGGTTGCCGCGCCCCCTGCGGCTGGCTCGGATCCCCGCGACGCCGTGCTGGCAGGTGAGCTGCAGGCGATACAAAGCGCATTGCGCATCAAGACCGAAGGTTATGACCAGCAGGCCAAGCTCGATGAAGCGCGCCGCAAGGGCGGCGCCTTGAGCGAGGATGAGTTTTTTGCGACCCGCCGCATGGCCATCAGCGCGCGTGGTGCGGCTGAGGTGGCGGCCTACCAGCAGCAAGCCGACGTATTAAAAGGTTTTCAGGCGAAGACGGCGCAGGGCCGCCAGGAAAACGCCAACAAGATCGCCGAAGCAGGCGCGGCGCAGGTGCGCGTGCAGCAGCAAGTCAACGCCGATCTGGCGCAACTGGAGGAAACGGCGCGCCAGGAAAAAGAAGCGGCGGCGAAGAAACGCGATGAGGAGGCCAAGACAAAAGAGACCAAGAACCGTGCCGATGCCAAGGCGGCGGATGAAAAAACGTGGAAAGACATGGTCGATGGCGCCAAGGCCATGGGCGACGCGCTGGAAAAAGCCTTCGGCAAGGCTGGGGCCGCGGTAGGCAAGCTGGGCACGGCCTTTGCCGATTATCAGAAGGCCCAGCGTGATGTTCAGCGCACCTTGGGAGAAGGGCTCAAGGACGCCGGCAACGATGAACCCAAAAAAGACGCTGCGTATGCGAAGGCCCGCGAAGATGGCGCGCAGGCGCAAATCAAGGGCTATCGTGACATGGCGGGTGCGGCCAAGGGATTTTTCAAGGAAAACAGCGCGGGCTACAAGCTGATGGAAGGGGCCGAAAAAGCGTTTCGGGCGGTGGAAATGGCCGGCCAATTGCAAAAACTGGCCACCAGCCTGTTTGTCTCGGGTTCGTCCGCCGCTGGCGTGGTTGTCGGGCAGGCGACAGAGACCGGCGCGGTAATGGCTGGTCAGGCCGCGCAGAATGCGGCCAAGGTACCCGGCGTGTTCATGTCCTTCATGAGCTCCATGGGGCCGTGGGGCTATGCTGCAGCGGCAGCGGCGATTGCCGCCGTGCTGGGCGGCGCCTTCAGCGGCGGCGGTGGCGGCGTCGACACGACGGCCAAGGATCGCCAGGCCGCCAACGGCACTGGCACCGTGCTCGGCGATTCATCCGCGAAATCGGCGTCGATCGCCAAGAGCCTGGAAATCATGGAGAAAAACTCCGGCCTGGGCCTGGCGTATTCCTCGTCCATGGTGGTCTCGCTCAAGCAGATCGTGTCGGGGATCGGTGGTCTGGGCAGCTTGCTGGTGCGCTCGGACATCCTGACGTCCGCATTGGGAACCAAAGGCAGCTCCAGCGGCGGCTTCATCGGTAATGTCGTCAGCAGCATCTTTGGCGGCAAGACCACGGTGCAGGATGTGGGCATCGTGACCAACTCGTCAAGCCTTGGCGCGCTGGAAAAATCCGGCTTCAATGTGAATTCCTATGTCGACATCAAGAAGCCCGGCGGCTGGTTTTCCAGCGACAAGAAGTCCACGAACCTCACGGCCATGGGCGCAGAAACGAACGATCAGTTTACCAAAATCGTGCTGGGCCTGCGCACGAGCATCGTTTCGGCTGCCGACTTGCTGGGTATTGGCGGCGATGCCTTCACGGCGCGCTTGAATTCCTTCGTCGTCAGCCTGGGCAAGATCAGCCTGAAGGATTTGAAGGGCGAAGAAGTACAGAAGGCGCTGGAAGCGGCTTTTTCGAAGCTGGGCGACGACATGGCCAAGTTCGGCGTGGGCGGCCTGGAAAAATACCAGGCCGTGGGCGAGGGCTATCTGGAAACATTGGCGCGTGTGGCCAACAACTACATGCAGGTGACGGACGTGCTGGCCGTGTTGGGCAAGTCGTTCAACAGCTCCGGTCTTGCCGCCGTGGCCCTGAGCGAAAGCCTGATAAACGCGGCTGGCGATCTCGATACCTTGACCAGCGGCACCAGCTTCTTCGTGCAGAACTTCCTGAGCGAAGCCGAGCAGATGGATCCCATCACCAAATCGGTGCGCAGCGCGATGGCGGCGATGGGACAGTCCGGCGTGACGACGAGCGAGCAATTCAAGGCGCTGGTGCTGGCACAGGACTTGAACACGGCCGCCGGCCAGAACATGTATGTGCAGCTGCTTGCCATCGCCGAGCCGTTCAAAAAGGCGGCCGACTATGCGGCAGACCTCAGCGCCGCCACCGGCGAGCTCGCCGAAGTGAGCAAGACAGCCAGCAATATCGCCAGCGAGCGCAAGGATATGCAGCAGCAGTTGAACGAATTGACGAAGACGGAAGCGCAGTTGCTGGCGGCTCAACGCAGCAGCGTTGCCGAAGTCAATCGCGGGCTGTTCGACCAGATCCAGGCCGTCAAGGCGGTGACCAGCGCGAAGGATGCGCTGGCCAAGGCCTACGAGACGGAATCTACGGCGGCCAAGTCGGCGCTGGAGAAATCGAAATCGTGGGTGACGACTTTGAATGGCCTGAACTCCAGCATGGCGCTGGGCGCCCAGTCGACGCTGACGCCGGAGCAGAAGTACGCCGAGGCGCGGGCGCAGTTCGAGAAGACACTGGCGGCGGCGAATGCGGGCGACGCGACGGCGCAATCGGGCTTGTCTGCCGCCGAACAGGCGTTTTTGACGGCATCGCAAGTGGTCAATGCGTCCGACGCCCGCTATGCGGCCGATTATGCCCGTGTGGTGGAAGCGAACAAGGAAGCATTGAAATGGGCGGCCGCGCAGGTCGACGTGCAGCAGGCCAGCCTCGATGCGCTCAATGCCCAGGTATCGGGCTTGATCACCATTAACGACAGCGTGCTGACGGTGGCGCAGGCCATTGCCGGCTTGCGGGCGGCGATGGGCGGTGCGGCGGATCTGGGTGTACAACTCGGTAATCCTCCCGTCATCGCCGCACTGGCCGCGATGACTTCCCCTGTTGCAGCGGCCGTCTTCGACCCCGTGCGCTACTCGTCGTCGGCGAACGTCGGCTCCGACGTCCTGGTTGCCGAAATCCGCGGCCTGCGCGAAGACAACCAGGCCATGCGCGTGGAGCTGGAAGGCTTGCGCGCCGACCAGCGGGCGCAAACGGGCGCCACCATCCAGGCCACCTTTGAATCGAACGCGAATGCCGCCAGGACGGTGGTCGATGGCGTGGATAAATCGTCCCGGGCATCCGCCTGGGCCAATGCGGTGAAAGGAGAATACGCATGACTGATGCGCAATTTCAGAAATGGCTGCAAAGCCCGTCGGCCATCCGCATGGTGCTGATCGAGGCGCAAGTGAATGTAGCCGGCAGCGAGGTGACGCGGTATATCGCTTCGCGGCCCTATGTGACCGGCCCGCAGGAGGTGCCGGAAAATACCGCCTACCTGCCGCTGGCCAAGGGCGGCCTGGCCTTCACGGAACAGGTCAGCCTGTCCGGCGAGGCGGGACTGTCGGGCGGCGATATCGAACTCGATAACGCCGACGGGGCTCTCGATGGTTGGCTGGATGACGTCTGGATGAACCGGCCGATCAAGGCCTGGGCCGGCGATCCTTCCTGGCCACGGGCCGACTTCCAGCTGGTCTTCGACGGCATCATCGCCGACGTGGCCAGTGCGGGGCGCGAGTCGGTCAACCTGGTGCTGCGCGACAAGCTGCAGCGCCTGAATACGCCGATCTCCGAAACCAAGCTGGGCGGCACGACGCCCAACAAGGACGCCATCCTGCCGATACCGTTTGGCGAGTGTCACAACGTGGCGCCCTTGCTGATCAATCCCGCCACCCTGGAATATGGTTTTCTCGGCGCGGTCGAGTCGACGTTCGAGGTGCGCACGAACGGCAAGCCGATTGCCGTGGGCTTGAATGACCAGACGGGGCGCTTCAAGCTGACGACTGATCCGTTTTCCACCACGATCACGGCCAGCGTGCAGGGGGACAAGGGCGGCGGTTATGCGCCGCGCATCGCCCCGCTGGTGCAGCGCATCGCCACGGCCTACGGCAAGGCGGCCGACCGTTTTACCGTGGCGGACCTGGATATGGACAACCTGGCTGCCTTCGATGCGGCCCACCCGCAGCCGGTGGGGCTGTATGTTGCGGACCGCACGAACCAGGCGCAGGCCATCCAGCAGCTGGCGGCGAGCGTGGGCGCGCAAGCGCTGATGTCGCGCACCGGCCAGCTGCGCCTGGTGCAGATCGCATTGCCGGCCGCCGGCGTGCCGGTGGCGATCGGTCTGGAGCAGATGCGCGAACGCTCGCTGCGTCCCGCTCAGCGCTTGCCCGTGACGGCGGCCGTGAAGATCGGTTTCGACCGCAACTACACGCTGCAGGCTGGCCTGATGACCAGCATTCCGCCCGCGCATGCGGATTTGTATGCCACGGAATGGCTGACCGAAACGGTGGTCGATGAAGCCGTGCGCACACGTTACCGCCTTTCCGACGACCCGGCGCAGATCGATACCTGCCTCAAGACGCGGGCCGACGCCCGCGCGGAAGCGCAACGGCGCCTGGCCTTGAACAAGGTGCCGCGGACCATTTACGAATTCGATGGAGAACCCGAAATGATGATGCTGGAACTGGGGCAGCCCGTACAACTGCGCGCCGAGCGCTTTGGCTTGCAGGATGGCATGCCGGGCGTGGTGGTGCTGCTGTCGCGCTTCTGGCTGACGGGCCGGGTGACGGTGGGGGTGCTCGTATGAGCGCGATTGTGGGGGAGCGTGACAGGTTGATCATGAGTACCGTCCGCGCTTCGCACCGGCCAACGACCGCGTGCTGCTGCTGGCGGCGACTGCACAGGCGTTCAAGGTGGCCGCCACGACTATTGCCGCTCCTGCCAGCATCGATTTCACGGCTGGCCTGGTGAACATGCAGGGCCAGGTGGCGTTCACCGCCAGCAATGCCAGCGTGCTGACGCGCGTCGGCAACGTGGCCAGCCTGGCGTATGCCGGCATGGTGGGCGACAGCGTGACGATCACGGCGACCATTGTGGCTGACGGTTTGACCTACACGGCCAGCCAGACGGTGAGCAAGATTTTCGACGGCGTGACGGGCAATTCTGCTCGCGTTGCCTACAGCAAGACTACGTTGCTGTCGCTGGCCAGCGCCCCGGCGACGCTCAGTACGCAGGGCGATGCATCTTTCCCGCCAATTGACACCTGGGGCGCAGGCACGGTGTGGGAGGGTTCGCCGCCGCTGTTTGGCGCAGGTGAATCGTTGTACCGGTCCGATGGTATTTTCAATCCGGCCAGCGGCACGACCAAGTGGGCGGCGCCGTATCTGAATGCGCTGAAGGTGGGGCAGTTGAGTGCGATTTCCGCCGATCTCGGCAAAGTTACTGCCGGCGATATTTACAGCGCGACGCTGCACGGCGGTAGTGGTTATCCCAACAATGCCTATGCATGGCCAAGCAATGGCGGTAGCGGTTTTCATCTGAGCGAGAGTGGATTGCTGTTTGGCAATCCGGGCCTGGGAAAGTATGTGCAGATCGATGCGGCAGGCAATATCTATGCGCCTGGCTTTTCCATCATTAATGGCCGCGCCGTTTTCAGCGGCAATCTGGACAGTGTCGATGGGAGCTTCACCGGTGAGTTAAAAGCGGCGAAGGGCAGCTTTGCCGGTGTGTTGGATGCAGCCAAAGGAAAATTTTCCGGTGAGCTGGACGCTGTGAAAGGTACATTCTCTGGCGATCTTTCGTCTGCACGTGTGTCTGTTGGCACTGCCTCCGCTGCAACGGCATTTTTCGAACCCGGTTATCCATCGATTTCCCTGCAATCGTCCGCATCCGGAGTATTTGTTGAAGCTTCGTCGCTCAATTCTGCTGCCGTATTTACGAATCTGGAAGTGCTGTTCAAGCACAACGCTCCAGGGTGGCCTGCCGCGCTCCGTATCCGCTCTGGCAGAGTCTTTTTTTCAATCGTTTGCACGGCGGTGGTCGACGATCAACTGAGCATCTGGTATCGCATCAATAGCGGGAACTGGCTCTGGTTGAGCGGAGTCCAGGAGCGGCAGGATGGCGATGCTCCTGCCGCAACGGTCTACGGACTTACCTTGGATATCAACGTGGGTGACACCGTGCAGTTCGGTGTTTCCGGCACCAATGCATACCTTACCGCTGCGAATATGGGCAAGCTTTATGTTAAACAATGTCAGGCGATTGTGATCGCAAGGAATTTTTAATGGGAACAATAATTATTAACAGTGACGGCACTCAAACAAACGAGCGCACAGGAAAAACGATACCGCCCCAGCCCAGCGAATATCACGAATATGATGTGGCGGCAGACATGTGGATAGATGCAAGAACGCTGGATGGCGTCAAAGCGCGCACTTGGGATCGCATCAAGGCGGCACGCTGTATGGCTGAAGCTGCGGATTTCGCGTGCGATGGCGTCGTGTACCAGGCAGACAAGGATCGCATAGTTGGTGCGACGCAGCTGGCCCTGATGGCGCAGGCTGCCGGCCGGCCATACAGCATTGACTGGACCTTATCAAATAACACCCACCTGACGCTCGATGCTGCCGGCATGATCGCCGTTGGCGCAGCTCTGGGGGCGCAAGTTGCCGAGGCATTCGCCATTGGCCTTCACTTGCGCCAGCAGATCGCGGCAGCGAATTCCTTTGAAGAACTTGAGGCCATTGTTTGGCCAGCGCGGAGTGACGTATGAACAACTTGCGCATCATCCATGACAACGCCGGCGACCGGGCGGTGCTGACCGCGTCCAGCCAGGCTGGCGCGCTGGGGCCGGCCAACCTGCAGCACGAGGGCAAGTATGACGTGCTGCGTTCGCTCGGTCAGGCCTTGACCATTACGGCCACCTGGCCCACGCCCGAGATCATCGGCGGCGTGGTTCTGCCATTTTGCAACCTGACGCCGACGGCGACGATTCGCGTGCGCGGCTACGTCGAGCCAGGGGATGCCGTACCCGATTTCGATATCGGCACCGTGCCGGCATGCGAGTACGCGCGACTGGGCATGTGGAACTGGGGGGCGCTGCCCCTCGGTGTGAATGCATTCAGCTACGGAGGTGGCACGTATGGCCGCAGCTGGTTCCAGATGCGCAGCGTCAAAAAACTGGTGATCGACCTGGTCGACCCCGACAACCCCGCCGGCTACATTGAGGCTGCGCGCCTGGTGGCCGGCGCCTGGTGGAGCCCCGAGCAGAACGCATCTTACGGCGCCGGCGTCACGCCAGGCGATACCAGCAGTCAGTACCGCAATGGCGCCGGCGAGCAGAAAGTCGAGCGCGGTGCGTTGTACCGAAAACTGTCGATTTCTCTCGACCACATGACGCCACTGGATCGAGCCGAGCTGTGGCGCATCGTGCGCGGGAATGGTCTGTCGCATCCGCTATTTGTCAGCCTGTTTCCGGACAGCGACGACGTCGAGCTCGAGCAGACTCACCAGGTGTATGGGCGCCTGGCCAACTTGGCCGCCATCACCACGCCATCTTTCCAGGCATATACCACTACCATTGAAGTCGAGGAGCTGTAATGACTGATGCTTTTAAATACGGCCAGCAGGATCTGATCTATCAGCTGAACCAGTTGGCCAAGGCGAAGGATATTGTTGATATCCCGCAGAATTCCGCGGCGGCGGCCGCGAGCGCTGCTGCTTCGGCGGCTGCAGCCGCTGCGGCGGCAGAGTCGGATGGTACTGCTGCCATCGCTGCCTCAAAGGCGGAGGCAGCGCTCAAATCGCTTGAAGTGCGCTATCTTGGCGCCAAGGCGCTTCCGCCGGACGTTGACAATAATGGCGGTGCGCTGCTGGCCGGCGCGACCTACTGGGACACGGTGCTGAACGGCGGCTGCCTGCGCGTATTCCAGGCTGGCGCCTGGGTGACGATTCCGACGAACGTGGCGTCGCAAGTTGCAAGCACGCCGGCGGGTGGCATCGTTGCGACAAACGTGCAGGCGGCTCTGGCCGAATTGGATACCAAAAAAGCGGCACGCGCGACGACGCTGGCTGGCTATGGCATTACTGACGCCCTGCCGGGCTCATATGTGCCGACCTGGGGCAGCATTACTGGTAAACCACAGTTTGCGGCGGTGGCCACGTCAGGCAGCAAAAACGATGTGGGCCTGAGTAAAGTGGACAATACAGCCGACGCGAATAAACCGATCAGCCTTTTGCAGCAGGAAGCGCTGGACCTCAAGGCAAATGCAGCGTCCCTGGATAAAGTGAGCAATACATCTGATGCTAACAAACCCGTGAGTATTCTCCAGCAGGAGGCAATGAATTTACTGGCTCCGAAGTCCAACCCTTCATTCACAGGACCAGTGCGGTCGACTGTCGGGTACCTGATCGGTGCCAGCGGGTATGGCCTGTACTCGCCTGTAGCAGGCACACTGTCAATGATTACAAATTCGGTTGAGCGATTCCGTGTAGCGGATACCGGGGTGATGACGTTCAGCAATTTAGTTTCAGTAGCGATGAATTCTCCTACGTTGACGGTAACATCCGGGGGGTCAACTGAAATTATCTCCCAGGGACAAAACGGATACGGCGTTTTCTCTGCGAAGGCCTCGGGCCTGAATCCCTCAATATGGGATTCGTATAACGCCAATGGCCTGTGTGGGCGGATGTTATGCAATAACAGTGCCGTGGATTCTACGTTCGCATTTCAGTTGCGAAAAGGTGGCGTGTTAAGCGATATCGTCGCCATTAATCCGCAACAGTTGTACCCAACGTCAGATAGCGTGTTGTCCCTTGGCGCGCCCGCATCCAGATACACCACCGTATATGCCGTTACAGGCGCCATCAATACCTCGGACGCCAGGATGAAGACACCTATCCGCCCAATGACAGACGCTGAGATCAGTGCGGCGGAGACCATCGCTGAAAGTGTCGGCACTTACAAGTGGTTGGAGTCGATCCAGGCCAAAGGGGCGGATGCTCGCCGGCACGTCGGCGGCACGGTCCAGGGCATCATTGCCATCATGGAGCAGCATGGACTCGATCCGTTCGAATACGGATTCATCTGTTTCGACCAGTGGCAGGAGGAGCTGGGTTATCTGCCGGCCGTGCCCCCTCAGCCTGCTTTTACCGATGCCGATGGGAATGTCGTTGTTCCTGCAGCTGAGGCCGTGGAGGCAACGCAAGTGGTCATCAGGGAGGCAGGTAGTCTGTATTCCCTGCGCAACGATCAGCTCAATCTGTTTATCGCCCGTGGCCTCGTGGCTCGTATCTCCAGAACAGAGGCGCGCCTTGCTGCGCTCGAGGCGTCCTAGTCCATATCATTCATCGTCACCACAAACCCGCTTCGGCGGGTTTTTTCATTTCCACCACCTGAAAGGCAACCATGGCCCTCGAAACCACCGCCGCCGGCGGCGCATTGATCAAACTGTTTGGCGTGCCCGTGCTGGCCGGCGCCACCGCCACGTCGCTGGGCTTCATGTTCATGTGGCCCCAAACCACCAAGGAGGCATTTATTCGTTTTTGTTCCAGCATCATCATTTCCACCTTTCTCGGCCCCGTGCTGGTGGCCGCCGTGCTGTCGTGGTGGCCCAGCCTGTTCGACAGTGCGAAAACCGTGGCGGGCCTGTATGGCGGCGACCCGGCCACGGGATTTTTATTTATCGCCGCGCCGCTGATGGTGGCGGCCGGCTTGCCTGCCTGGTGGGTACTGGGCGCCTGCGTGCGCTGGTTCGACAAGCGGCGCGGCAAGGATATCGGCGAACTGGCGGCCGATGCGGCCGCTGCCGTCAAGGATGTGCGGGGCATGCTGTGACAGGCGCGCAATTGATGCAGATCATGCCGTTGGCCGGCCGCCGCGCTACGCTGTTCCTGGCTCCGCTGAATGCGGCGATGAGCGAGTTCAGCATCGATACGCCGCTGCGCCAGGCGGCGTTTCTGGCGCAGGTGGGGCACGAATCGGGACAGTTGCGTTATGTGCGCGAGCTGGCCAGCGGCACTGCCTATGAAGGACGCGTGGACCTGGGTAATGTGGTCGCTGGCGATGGCGTGCGCTTCAAGGGGCGCGGCTTGCTGCAGGTGACGGGGCGCGCCAACTACGCGGCGTGCGGCGTGGCGCTGGATATCGACTTGCTGGCGGCGCCGCAGTTGCTGGAGCAGACGACTTTCGCGTGCCGCTCGGCGGGCTGGTTCTGGCAATCGCGCGGCTTGAACCGCCTGGCCGACGCGGGTGACCAGGAACGGGTGACGCGCCGCATCAACGGCGGCGTGAACGGCCTGGCCGAACGCCTGGCCTTGTACCAGGCTGCGCGCAAGGTGCTGGCATGAAGCCGTCCTGGAGCATTGTGGCCATGCTGCTGTTGCTGGGGGCAGCCGTGTTTTGCGCCCAGCGCTGGGGCCGCGAAACGGGCCGTGCCGCGTGCGCGGCGCAAGTACTCGAAGTGCAAGCCGTATTGCGGCGCCAGAGCCAGGCGCTCGACACGATGCGGGAAGAGGGCGCACGCCGGTCGGCGCGGGTACGCCAGGCGCTGGCCACGGCGCACACCGGGCAGGCAGAGGCGCAAGCGGCGGCAGCGCGAGGATGCGCGCCAC
>NZ_LRIC01000027.1:0-166097 GCF_001758725.1 Janthinobacterium sp. HH106
GGCGACGTTCTGCGATCCTGCCCCGCGCAGCAGAGCAGTGCTCGCCAAACGCTGGTGACGGCTCAGTGCGGCGAACTGGGCGATGAAGGTTTTCCATTCGGCTGGCTGCATGGATGGCTCCCGTTTGTCCGATATATACGGTCAGACAGCCGGGGCTGGGGAAGATTCCTGAACTTCCCCTACTTAGCGGGAACAGAGCCAAGAAATAAGACGGTTTATATATCGAGTGTGCTGGCGCCCTGCGCCTCCACCACCCTGTTGCGGCCCGCCTGCTTGGCCGCCTGCAGCGCCTCGTCGGCCCGCTTGAACAGGCTGACGGTGCTATCTTCGGCGCGGATGGTGGTCACGCCCAGGCTGGCCGTCAGCTGCAGCACGGCACGCTCCGTCTTGACGGGCAGCGCTTCGACGGCGGCGCGGATGCGTTCGGCCACCATCAGCGCATCGGCCAGGGTCGTGCGCGGCAGCTGGATGGCGAATTCGGCGCCGCCCAGGCGGCCCATCAGGTCGCTGTCGCGCAGCTGCTGGCGGCAGGTGTCGACGATGGTTTTGAGCACCGCATCGCCAACCGGATGGCCATAGCTGTCGTTGACTCTTTTAAAATGGTCGATATTGAGCACCACCAGCGCCGTCGGCAAGCCGGGCCGGCGCGCCAGCGCCATCCACGGCGCCAGCGCCTGGTAAAAGCCGCGCCGGTTCGGCACGCCCGTGGCCGCGTCGAGCACTTCCAGGCGCGCCAGCTCGCCGCCCAGTTTTTCACGCGACAGCAGCAGATAGCCGAAGGCGTTCGTCAGCATCATCAGGTACAGGGCGCCGAATCCGGCCAGCTGCATCAGCTCCGCATCGAAACCGGGAACGGTGGCGGCAAGCACGCCGCGCGCGGCGATCAGCAAGGACAGCACGCCCATGCTGACGACGAGGAAGCGGCGCAGCATGCTCGCCTCGCGCCATTTCAGGCACAGGGCGGCCACGCCGGCGAGGAAAAAGCCGGCCACGATGAGCGAGCCGCCGGCGCTGCGCAGCAGCGGCGCCACGTCGAACAGGTAGCAGGCGGCAAACAGGGCCACCGACAGGCCCAGCGCCGGCAAGACATAACGTCGCCATCCGCCGCGCCCGGCCGCCTGCCACAGCGCGCCCGCATCGAGCGCCATGCCGGCAAACAGCAGGCTGTTGCCGAGCAGGATGGAGAGGAAATCGGGCAGCACGCCGCGGAAATACAGCAGGCACCAGGCGATGGCCTGGCATTGCTTGGCCACCGCCCAGGTGGACATGCTGAGCGACTTTTTGCGCTCGTATTCGAAGAAAAACAGGGCCGCGCACAGGCTCAGGTTGCCGAGCGCCAGGGCCAGTACCAGGGTCTTGATATCCATGGGCTACGCCATCGCCGCGAATCCGCGGCACGCTGTGTCAGATTTCGTGTTCGACATTGGTGCTGCCGTCGCCGATCTTGCTGGCCCACGCCTGCACGAAATACTGCTTTTCCACGTCGCTGGGCGCTTCGTGCCAGAACACGATGAGGGTGCCCTTGTGGTCGTGGATCTGCGCCACTTTTTCAATGAAGCCGACATTGCCGGCCTGGTCCGCCAGCGCCGCCGCGTAGCCGTACACGCGCGTCAGCCGCTCGATGCGGTCAGGCTCCGTAAAACTGTTCGTCGCCGTAATGATGGGGTGATCCAAAAACATGCTTGTCTCCATGGTGCCCGACTGCGCGGCCGTGCCGCCGCGCGCCGTATATCTGCATATACGCATGCTCGGCGCGGATTAATCGGGTATGCTCACGGGAGCTTATCAGATTTCTCTGAATGCAACAAAGCATCTTCCCCAGTCCACTCAGCGAAGTCGTCCCATGCCGGAACACAGAAGCACCACCCCACTTGCCCCGCAGGTGCATACCTGTGGCGACCGGCGCCGCCTGGAATTCCAGCCCGGCATGATCCAGAGCGAAATGCTGCTGTCGCGCCCCGACCATCTGCTGCTGCGCTATGCGCGCGCCATGATGTGCTTTACCCTGTTCGTGCCGCGCCCGCGGCACATCCTGATGGTGGGCCTGGGCGGCGGTTCGCTGCTGAAATTCTGCCACCGCCACCTGCCCGACACGCGCATCACGGTACTGGAATTGCGCGCCGACGTGATCGCCCTGCGCGAGCAGTTCATGCTGCCGCCCGACGACGCGCGCCTGCGCATCATCGAGACGGATGCCGTCAGCTATATCCGCCAGCATCCGGGCTGCGCCGACGTGCTGCTGCTCGACGGCTACGACGAAACGGGCTTGCCGCCCGCCCTCGGCAGCGCGCGCTTCTATGCGGACTGCCTGCGCGCCCTGCTGCCCGGCGGCGTGCTGGCGGCCAACCTGTTCAGTTATGACGAGCACTATCCCGCCATGCTGGCGCGCCTGATGCTCACCTTCCGCGGCGCCGTCTGTCACTTCGACGGCATCGCCGGCAACAACCGCATCATCTTCGCCGCCAAGCCTGAGCAAGGCCAAGGCGCCGACGGCCGCGCCGTGCGCGTCGTGCGCCTGGTGCGCTGGCGCCGGGTATGCGGCCTGGCTTTCCTGAACCGGCTGCTGCCGGCATGGCAACTGTGGCGTTTGCGCCGGCAATCAGGCGCACGCGACAACTGATAGTCGTCTGCCATGGCCATCTATATTGTTGCTTATTAGCAGCGATCTGGTACAAAATTCGCATGATGGATGTGGTTTATGACAAACTACGGCCTGCGCGGGCCGGCAGGTGCTGCCGAGCAATTGTGTCCATGAAGTGAGATAGGAAAAACCATGCTGCGTGGCCGCCTGCCATTGTCGATTTCCGCCGCGGCCGCGCTGACCTTCGCCTGCGGCGTCAGCGTGACGGCCGTGCTGTTCGCCGCCATCAGCCAGCTCGAATACGACAAGATGAGCCTGAGCCTGCAGCAACGCGCCGGCGCCAGGGTGGCCGCCATCGAGCAGGGACTCGACGACGCGGTCGAGGTACTGACCACGACGAACCAGCTGTTTGCCGCCGTCGTGCCCGTCACGCGCGAACAGTTCCACGACTTCACCACGCCGCTGCTGCAGCGCCACCCGTTCATCCAGGCCTTCAATTTCCACCGCATCGTGCCGCATGCGCAGCGCGCGGCATTCGAAGCCGAGCTGCGGCGCATCGTGCCCGACTACGCCATGATGGAAATGCGCGACGGCGTCATCGTGCCCGCGACGACGCGGGCCAGCTACATGGTGGTCGACTATCTCGAACCCTTGCAGGGCAACCGCCCCGCCTTCGGCCTGAACGTCAGCCCGAGCGGCATGCTGGCGCGCGCGCTGGAACAATCGATCATCACCGGCCAGACCACCGCCACAGGCCTGCTGACCCTGGCGCAGGGACCGCAGCAGGGCTTCGTCATCGTACGGCCCGTGTACCGCCACGGCGTGCCCCTGCAAACGGTGCAGCAGCGGCGCGCGGCGCTGATCGGCGATACGGCGGCCATCGTGCGCGCCGGAGAACTGGTGCAGAAAATCCTCGCCGGTGCCGACCTGCTGGGCGACCCGCAGCTTGAACTGAGCGTCTATGCCGACGCCGGCGCCGACCCGCGCCAGTTGATCTTCCGGCACGGCCAGGCGCCTGCCGACGAAGCGGGCGTCACCTGGGAGGTGCTGCCGCGCTGGCTGCACTTTGCCTACCACAGCCATTATGACCGTGCCTTTTTTTCCGCCGGCCGGCCCTGGCACGTGCGCGTGGTGGCCCATCCGCGGCCCTTCCTGGCCGACCACCTGGGCTCGCTGTTCACCGTGATCATGGGCTTGCTGTTCAGCTTGCTGACGGCCGCCTTCGTGCAATCGCTGACGCAACGCTCGCGCCGCGTGCAGCTGCTGGTGGAGCAGCGCACTGCCGACCTCAAGCGCAGCAACGAGCTGCTCAGCGCCGACGTGCGCGCGCGCCAGCGCACGGAGCGCGCCCTGCAGGAAAGCGAAAAACGCTTCCGCCGCCTGCTGGCCTTGTCCTCGGACTGGTACTGGGAGCAGGACGCCAACTTCTGCTTCACCCACATCACCAGCGGCTTCACGGACAAGTCGAACATGCCGCTGGAACGCTTCATCGGCATGACGCGCTGGGACAACAACCCGGAGATGCGCAATTCGCGCTGGGGCAAGCAGCATATCGCCAATCTGGAAGCCCACCTGCCCTTTTCCAACCTCGAATATGCGATGCACGACCGCAATGGCCAGCTGCGCTGGTTCAGCGTCAATGGCGAACCGCTGTTCAACGAGTTCGGCGAATTTCGCGGCTACCGGGGCACGGGTTCCGAAATCACGGAACGCAAGCTGGCCGAGCAGCAAATCCAGCACATCGCCCACCACGACGTGCTGACGGGCTTGCCCAACCGCGCCCTGCTGCGCGACCGCCTGGCGCAAGCGATGGCCCTGTCGCGCCGCAAGAACCGCGCGCTGTGGGTGCTGTTGATCGACCTCGACCGCTTCAAGTTCGTCAACGACAGCCTCGGTCACAAGGCCGGCGACCTGCTGCTGAAAACCATCGCCACGCGCCTGCAGGCCAGCCTGCGGGAAACCGATACGGTGGCGCGCCTGTCGGGCGATGAATTCGTCGCCATCCTGTGCGAACAGGCCGACGAAGCGCTCAGCGCCGCCATCGTGCAGCGCGTGATGGATGCCGTGGCCCAGCCGGTATTGCTGGATGGCAAGGAATTCTTCGTCACCTGCAGCATCGGCGTGGCCGTCTACGACATGTCGCGCTACGACGCTCCCGGCGACGTAACCCTCAATGGCGAGACGCAGAACCTGATCGAGCAGGCCGACATCGCCATGTACTGCGCCAAGAAACAGGGCCGCAACAACATCAAGTTCTACACGACGGCCATGAACCAGGCCACGCTGGAGCGCCTGCGCATCGAGACGGCGCTGCGCAACGCCCTGGAGCGCGAGCAGTTCGTGCTGCATTACCAGCCGCAGCTGGACCTGGCCAGCGGGCGCATTGTCGGCGTGGAAGCGCTGCTGCGCTGGCAGCATCCGGACCTGGGCATGGTGGCGCCGCAGCGCTTCATCGCGCTGGCGGAAGATACGGGCCTGATCGTGCCGATCGGCGCCTGGGTCATGCGCGAGGCGTGTGCGCAGGTGAAACGCTGGCATGCGGCGGGGCTGGACCCGCTGCGCCTGGCCGTGAACCTGTCGGCGCGCCAGTTCAACGAGCCGAACCTGGTCGCGTCGATCGCCGCAGTGCTGCTGGAAACGGGCCTGCCGCCCGCCTGCCTGGAACTGGAACTGACGGAAAGCCTGTTCATGCACGACGTGGCGCTGGCCGTCAGCCAGCTGCACGACATGAAGGCACTGGGAGTGCAGCTGTCGATCGACGACTTCGGCACCGGCTATTCCAGCTTCGCCTACCTGCGCACCTTCCCCATCGATGTACTGAAGATCGACCGCAGTTTCGTCGGCGACGTGGCGCGCGACGCGGACGACGCAGCCATCGTCGTCTCCATCATCGCCCTGGCGCACAATCTGAAACTGCGCGTGGTGGCCGAAGGCGTGGAAACGGCCGAGCAGCTGGACTACCTGCGCCAGCACGGCTGCGACGAGGCGCAAGGCTATTACTTCAGTCACCCGCTGCCCGCGCACGAGGTGGAACTGCTGCTGCGGGCCGAAACGAAGGAAGCGAACGCCGCGGCCTGACGCGCGTGCGCGCAGGCTAGCCGGCCGGCAGCCTGGCGAGCAGCGCCAGTTCCTCCCAGTCGTCAGCAAGACCGGCTGCCGCCAGAAACTCCGCCACGCCCTCGCTGGCGTCGATGTCTGGCGCGCTGCCCGGCTCGGCCCACAGGTTGTCGCATTCGGTGCAAACGACCACCTCCTGCCCCGTCTTTCTGACTTTCGCAAGAATCAGGTCGCCGTATTCGCCGCAGGTGGGACACTGCATGCCCTTCTCCTTCATGCCCGGCCTACAGCTTGTGCTGCAGGAATTCGAGAAAGCAGCTGATGCGCTGCGCCAGCTGCGTGTTGCGGTAGTAGACGGCATGGATCTGCTGGCGGTAGCCCGTGTAGAACGGCTGCAGCACTTTCACCAGGCGGCCGGCGGCGATATCGTCCTTCGTCATGAAGTCGGACAGGCAGACGATGCCCTGGTCGTGCAGGGCCAGCTGGCGCAGGGTTTCGCCGCTGGAGGCGGCCAGCGCGGGCACGATCTGCAGGCTGTTGCCCGCTGCGTGGCGCAGCGGCCAGTTGTTGCCCAGGTCGTACTGGGCAAAGCCCAGCAGCGCATGGCCTGCCAGCGCTTCCGGCGTGGCCGGTTCGCCGTGGCGCGCCAGATAGGCGGGCGTGGCCAGCACGTGCAGCGGGCTGGCAGTCAGGGCGCGCGCATGCAGGGTCGAGTCGACCAGGGCGCCGATGCGGATGGCGATATCGGTGCGGTGCTCGAGCAGGTCGGCGATCTGGTCGTTGCTGGTCAGCTCCAGGCGGATCTCCGGATACATGGCGCGAAATTCGGCCACGTGGGGCACCACGCAGTGGAGCATGAAGGGCGAAGCGGCATCGACGGACAGCCGCCCGGCCGGCTTCTGGCGGCGGATGCGGATCGACTCTTCCACGTCTTCCATCGAAGCGAGGATGGCGCGCGCCTTGTCAAGGAACAGCTGCCCTTCTTCCGTCAGCTCCATGCGCCGCGTGGTGCGCGTCAGCAGCGAGGTGGCCAGCTTGTCTTCCAGGCGCGACAGCGCCCGGCTGACGCCGGAGGTGGTTTGTCCCAGGTGCACGGCGGCCGCGCTCAGTGTGCCGCTGTCGATGACGGTGACGAAGATTTTCAGGTCGTCCGAGTTGATGTCCATTCTTGCCCTTGTTTCACAGATCAGGGCATTATAATGGATTACAGGCAATAGTCAGCGAGGGTGGCCCGGCTGCGCGCTACGTCAGGCAACGTAGAACAAAATGGCGATAAAGTGGCAACTGCTGCCGGCCAGCACGAACAGATGCCAGATGCCGTGGCCATGGCGCAGCTTGTGATCGGTGGCATAGAAAGCGATACCGCCCGTGTAGCACAGCCCGCCCGCCACCAGCCACAGGAAACCGTTCCACTCGAGCGCCGCCAGCAGCGGCTTGATGCCGATGACGATCAGCCAGCCCATGGCCACGTAAATCACCAGCGACAGGATGCGCGCGCCTTTCGCGTACACATATTCCTGCACGATGCCAAACAGCGCCAAGCCCCAAACGACGCCGAACAGCGACCAGCCCCAGGGACCGCGCAGGGTCACCAGCATGAAGGGCGTGTAGGTGCCCGCGATGAGCAGGTAGATGGCGCAATGGTCGAGCCGCTGCAGCACGGCCTTGGCCTTGCCGCGCACGCTGTGGTACAGGGTGGAAGTGAGGTACAGGGTCAGCAGCATGGCCGCGTACACGCTGCAGCTGACGATTTTCCAGGGGTCGCCCGTGCGGGCCGCCGCGACGATCAGGATGACGCCGCCGATGGCCGCCAGCGCGGCGCCCACCGTATGGGAAATGCTGTTGAACCGTTCACCGTGGTACATGCTTAACACCGCTTTGCTAAGACGCAACAGACACCCGGGGTCAGACCCGTCGGGTCTGACCCCAGCCTTACGTTGCGGGTGTCAATCAAGCAACTTCCGCCTTCTTGCGCGCGGGACGGCGCGCCGGCGTCTTGCGCGGCGCCTTGGCCGGCTTGTCTTCGGCCACGACGGCCACTTCCACCGGCGCCGCCTCAATCACAGGCGCCGCTTCCGCCACGGCTTCAGCCACCTTTTTGGCCGGCTTCTTCGCCGCTGCCGTCTTGCGCGCCGGCGTGCGCGGCTTGGCCTTCGGCTTCGCTTCGGCGGCCGCTTCCACGATCGCTTCGGCTACCGGTTCAGGCACGGGCGCAGGCATGGCTTCCGCCACCGCCACCTCGACGGCCTCGACGCGCGCTTCACGGCCGCCATCGCCGTTCTTGCGGCCGCCACGGCCATTGCGGCGCGAACCGCGCTTGGCGTTGCCCTCGTCCGCCACGACCTCGACTGCGGCTTCGGCCACTTCATGCACGATCTCCGGCTGCGGCGCCGGCGCATACTGCTCGACGGCCGTTTCCACGTCGGCCACCGGCACAAAAGCCTGTGGCGCGGACTCGCCGCGGCGCTGCTCGTTCTGCTTGCGGCCGCCACGGCCATTGCGGCGCGAATCGCGGCGGCTGCCGCCATCGCGGTGATTGCCCTCTTCCGCCGTCGCGCCGGCTTCGCCGCTGGCGATGACTTCACTGGCGACTTCCCCGTTCACGGGCGCAGCGACAGGCACCAGGCCGCTGCTGCGGTAGACATAGGCGCCCGATTTCTCGTCGCGGCCGAATTCCAGCAAGCCGCGCGTCTGCGCTTCTTCCAGCAGGTTGCCGAAGGTGCGGAAACCGTAATACGATTCGCTGAAGTCCGGCTTGCGGCGCTTGATCGCCTCCTTCAGCATCGAGGCCCAGATCTTGCCGCTGTCGCCGCGCTCCGAGACCAGCGCGTCGAAGGTGGCGACGGCCATTTCGATCGCTTCCGTCTTGCGCGACTCGTATTTTTCCTTGCGGCGCACTTCTTCGTCGGGCGAGCGCTTGGCCGCCGGAGTTTCGCGCGCGTCGCGCTTGGCGGCCGTGCGGCGGCTCTCGCGCACCAGGTCATCGTAGAAAATGAATTCGTCGCAGTTCGCCACCAGCAGGTCGGACGTCGACTGCTTGACGCCCACGCCGATCACCTGCTTGGCGTTTTCGCGCAGTTTCGACACGAGCGGCGAAAAGTCGGAATCGCCGCTGATGATGACGAAGGTGTTCACGTGGGCCTTGGTGTAGCACAGGTCCAGCGCATCGACGACGAGGCGGATGTCGGCCGAATTCTTGCCGGACTGGCGCACGTGGGGAATTTCGATCAGTTCGAAGTTCGCCTCATGCATGGTTCCCTTGAAACTTTTATAACGGTCCCAGTCGCAATATGCCTTCTTGACAACAATACTGCCCTTGAGCAGCAAGCGTTCGAGGATAGGCTTGATATCGAATTTTTCGTAATTTGCATCTCGCACGCCGAGCGCGACGTTCTCGAAGTCGCAAAACACGGCCATGCTGAGGTTTTCTGGGGATGACGCCATAAGGGTGAATTCTCGCTGATGATAAGGGCGGACGGGAAGCGCAACGCCTCCCTTTTCGACTAGTATATTCGCCCATCCCCCGTTTCGGCGACAACTATCGTGCGCGGCAGCCTATTGCGCGCCGCCGGCGGCGCTCGCGCTGGCGCCGGCGACGGGCCAAACAACGCTTTCATCGACCGAATACAGCTGGCATGGCAGGCTGCTGCGGCGCTGGCACGAAGCGAGCGCGCGCACATCGGGGCTTTCGCCCTCCTCGGCCCAGCCCCAGGCGCCGCTGGCCGACAAGGCAAAGGCGCGCGGCGCGGTTTTTTCCAGGAAGACGCGGTAGGCGGCGCGGCCCTGCTCTTCCAGGTAGGGCACGGCGGCGATATCGTCCTGCGGCGCGAAATGCGTGGCGGGCGGCGACGGCGCATCGGCCACGCGGTAGACCTGGCGCACCGGCATGCCGATTTTCTGCAAGAAGCGCTCGGTGGCGGGCAGCCACACGGCCACCCCGTCGCGGCTGCCCAGGGTCAGGTGGGCGTCGCGCTTGAACGGGCCATAGGCCAGCAGCTGCGCCCGGCCGCCTGAACCGGTAAAGGAATTGAACAGCCGCCGCGCCAGCGCCGGCGAAAAGTACGCGTCATTCGCGCCATACAGCCACAGGCTGGGAATGTGGTTGTAGGCGCCCAGGGTGGCGAAGGTCTTGGTCAGCGCCCCTTGCCAGTCGCAGCCGGGCATGTCGACGCGCAAGCCGCCCGCAAAATTGAGCACGCCGCGCACGCCGGGCACCATCCGTGTGGCCAGCGCCAGCGCCGCCATGCCGCCGTACGACTGCCCCGCGACGACGATGCGCTGCGGGTCGACCCAGCTCTGGCGGCGCGCATACGCGAGTGCGGCGAGCATGTCGCGCGCCTGGCCCTGGGCGTTGCCCAGCATGTCGCAGCCGAAATCGCGGTAGGCGCCCGTGGAGCGCGCAAAGCCGGCGCGCATCGGCAGCATCACGGCATAGCCGCGGCGCACGAACTCGGTCGCCATATAGATGAAGCGCTCGCGCTGCTGCAGCCGGGCCGGGCCGGCCTGCTTGCCGTGGTTCATCAGCAGCAAGGGAAACGGGCCGGAGCCGGGGGGACGAAACACTGTCGTCTCCAGCGTCTCGCGCAAGCCGTCGCCGGCCGGCACCATGATGACTTGCTCGTTCAGGCGCGCATCGAGCGGTAGCTGGGAGGGAACAAGCTGGGCTTTCAGGGGCAAGCAAGGCAGGCTGAGCAGCAAACCCAGCAAAATGGGGCGTAACAGGTGGAAAATGACGGACTCCGTGGATGACTTCCCTGCCAGTCTAGGCAGTGAAATACCACAGAACAATATAAAAAAATTACGTGACGTACATATTTTTTGCGGCAAGCACCTGCGGGAAAAATTGTTGCCTTGCGCCACCACACTTTTTCCGCAGACGGGAGTAAACTGGGCGTATTCTGAAGGAGTTGCCATGTCCATATCCGCCCTCACCACCGGTACCTCGGGGCTGACCGCCAACCAGCGCGCGCTGGATGTGGCCGCCAACAATATCGCCAATGCGAATACGCCGGGCTTCCAGCCGCAGCAAGCCGAATTCCAGGAAGCCAGCCCGGCCGGCACTGGCGTCACCCTCTCCGTCGAGGGGCGCAAGCTGGCCGCCAGCGAAAGCGTCAGCGGCTCCAATGCCAACGCGGCCAAGGCGTCCGAAAGCCGGCCGAACGGCGTGGGCCTCGCTTCCGAGCTGACCGATAACCTCGTCTACAAGGCCGGTTTCAACCTGTCGGCGAACGTCGTCAAGGCGGCCGACCAGGCACTGGGCAGCCTGATCGACGTCAAGACTTAAGCACAGTCACTAGCGCTTAGATAGTCTGCTTGTTCATTTCCAGCGCCAATGGCGCCATCGCCGGCGTGATCAGCGCCAGCAGCCGTTCGGCCGGAATGCCGTCGCGCGCCTGCACCGACAAGCCATGCAGCAAGGCCGCATAGTAGTCGCCCAGCGCCTGCACGTCCGCCTCCGCTTTTAACTCTCCCGCCAGCTGCGCCGCGCGCAGCCGCTCGATGACGGCTTGCGTGCGCGCGCGGCGGTGCTGCGCCAGCCAGTCGGCGATGCCCGCGTTTTCCGCGCTCGTGTTGGTGGCGGCCGTCACCACCATGCAGCCTTGCGGCTGGCCGCTGCGCGTATATAGCAGCACGGCTTCTTCCAGCATGCGCGCCACCGCATCGCGCACATTCAGGCTGGCCGCCAGCGCGTGCACGGCAAACGCGCCCTCGCCCGTTTCGTACAGCTCCACGGCTTCGCGGAACAGCTGCTCCTTCGAGCCGAACGCCGCATAGATGCGCGCCGAGGCGATGCCCAGCGCCGCCACCAGGTCCGCCATCGACACCCCCTCGTAGCCACGCGTCCAGAACGCGTCGCGCGCCTTTGCCAGCGCCAGCGCGCGGTCGAATTCCCTCGGTCTTCCTGCCATCTTGATCCTCTGCTTGCGAAGTGGCGGCCAGTATAACGCCTGGCGCCCGCGCCGCGTTCGCCATTTATTTTGCATCACGGGCTTGACCGCGCCAACAATTTCGCCTATTCTTTGTCGATCGACAAACAATAGGAGCCGATATGAAAACCATCCAAGGACCAAGCCTGCACCTGGCACAATTCGCCGCCGACACGGCGCCCTTCAACACCCTGCCTGCCATCGCCGAGTGGGCGGCCGGCATGGGCTTCAAGGCCCTGCAGATTCCCGCCTGGGATGCGCGCCTGTTCGACGTGGCGCAAGCGGCGCACAGCCAGCAATACTGCGACGACCTCGTTGCCATGCTGGCCAGCCATGGCCTCGTCATCAGCGAACTGACGACGCACATCCTCGGCCAGCTGGTGGCCGTGCACCCGGCCTATGACGCGCTGTGCGACAGCTTCGCCCCGGCACACCTGCACGGCCAGCCGGCGGCGCGCACCGAGTGGGCCATCGAGCAAGTGAAACTGGCGGCCATGGCGTCGAAACGCCTGGGCCTGACCGACATGGGCACGTTTTCCGGCTCGTTCGCCTGGCCCTACCTGTTCCCTTTCCCGCAGCGCCCGCCCGGCCTGATCGAGGCGGCCTTCGACGAACTGGCACGCCGCTGGCTGCCCATCCTCGACGTGTGCGAGGAACAGGGCGTCAACCTGTGCTACGAAATCCACCCGAGCGAAGACCTGCATGACGGCATCAGCTTCGAGATGTTTTACGAGCGCGTAGGCCGCCACCCGCGCTGCAAGATGCTGTTCGACCCCAGCCACTTCGTGCTGCAGCAGTTGAACTACCTGGAATTCATCGATATCTACAAGGACCATATCCGCATGTTCCATGTGAAGGATGCGGAGTTCAATCCGACGGGGCGGCAAGGCATTTACGGCGGCTACCAGTCGTGGGAAAACCGCGCCGGGCGCTTCCGCTCGCTGGGCGACGGCCAGGTCGATTTCAAGGCCATCTTCTCGAAGATGGCGCAAAACGATTACGCGGGCTGGGCCACGCTGGAATGGGAATGCTGCCTGAAGGATCAGGAGGTGGGCGCGCGCGAAGGCGTAGCCTTCATCAATGCCCACATCATTCCCGTCACCGACAAGATCTTCGACGACTTCGCCGGCGCCCCCGTCAGCGCACAACAGATCAATACCCTGCTCGGCATCGAGCATCACTAATCAAGGAAACATATGAACGACTACATTCACGACTACGTCCGCATCGACGGCCAGCGCCTGCATTGCGTCATCGCCGGTCCCGGCACCGGCAAACCCGTGCTGCTGATCCCCGGCTGGCCGCAAACCTGGTATGCCTGGCGCCACGTGATGGCGGCGCTGGCCGCCAGCGGCTACCAGGCCATCGCCATCGATCCACCGGGCAGCGGCCACTCGGAACGCCCGTCCGGCGGCTACGACACGGGCGCCGTTGCCGCCACCCTGCACCGCGCCATGCTGGCCCTGGGCCACGCGCAATACGACGTGGTCGGTCACGACATCGGCATGTGGGTCGGCTATGCGCTGGCCAGCGATTTCCCGCAGGCCGTGACGAAACTGGCGCTGACGGAAGCCGTGATTCCCGGTCTGGCGCCCGCGCCGCCGATTTTTGTCGCGCCGTCCGACAACATCTTCCTGTGGCATTTCATGTTCAACCAGGTGCTCGATTTGCCGGAGATGCTCACGGCGGGCAAGGAACGCGAATACATCCGCTTCATCCTGGACCGCTGGTCCTACCGCCGCGACAAGGTCGCCGTCGACGTGTATGCGGATGCATATGCCACGCCGGGCGCCTTGCGCGCCGGCTTCGCCTACTACCGCGCCATACCCGAAACCATCCGTCAAAATCTGGAACGGGCAAAACGCAGCCTGACCATGCCGGTGCTGGCCATCGGCGCCGACCATGCGACCAACGACGCGCCGCTGCTGACCATGCAGGGCAAGGCGGACAATTTGCAAGGCGCCATCGTCGCCGAATGCGGCCACTTCATCATGGAAGAACAGCCGGAAGCGTTCATCGCCCACCTGCTGCCCTTCCTGGCCGGAGAAAAATCAGCATGAGCCTCGATCCGCTGATTGCCGCCTGGCTGGAAGAGATAAAAGATGCGCCGCCGCCCGCCTCGCTGGCGGACCTGCGCGCGGCCACGGAAACGGGGTTGCGCCAGCTGCATGGCCCCCTGGAAGACGTCGCATCCATCACCGATTACGTGCTGCCGGGCGAGCATGCGCTGACCGTGCGCGCCTACGTGCCCGCCGGCGCGGACACGGGCCAGCCCCTGCCGGCCATCGTCTTTGCGCATGGCGGAGGATGGTGTCTGTGCTCGCTGGACCTGTACGACAATCCCTGCCGCGCGCTGGCCAACGCCACCGGCTGCGTGATCGTTTCCGTCGACTACCGGCTGGCGCCCGAGCACAAGTTCCCCGTGCCATTGAACGACTTTTACCGCGCGTTATGCTGGGTCGCCGAACATGCGGCGGCGCTGGGCATCGATGCGAAACGGCTGGCCGTGGGCGGCGACAGCGCGGGCGGCAACCTGGCGGCCGCCGCCGCCCTGATGGCGCGCGACCAGGCCGGTCCCGCGCTGGCGCATCAGCTGCTGCTGTACCCGGCGCTCGATTTTGCCTTCGACACGCCGTCCTACCAGCGCTATGCGGAGGGCCACTCGCTGACGCGGGAAGCGATGCGCTTTTGCTGGTCCGCCTACCTGAACGAGCCGGCCGACGGCGCGAACCCCTACGCGGCGCCCCTGCGGGCAACGTCGCTCAAGGACTTGCCGCCGGCGACGGTGCTGGTATGCGAGTACGACCCGCTGCATGACGAGGGCGAAGCCTATGCGCGGTATTTGCGCGACGACGGCGTGGCGGCGCAATGCGTGCAGCTCGACGGCATGATCCATGCATCGATACACATGCTGGGCTTGGCACCAAAGGCGCGGGGATTGTTCGACGTGGCGGGCCAAGCAATGAAAAGTGCCATGTTTGCGTAAATAGTCCACTAGAAAAATGCTGGGGTCTGACCTGGCGGGTCAGACCCCAGCATGCCTCTATTCCACCAATTTGCGCACCTCGATGGCGTTCAGCCACTTCACATGGCGCGGACCCGTGCGGATATCCTTGGCCGAGATGAGGGCGATCTCGCCATCGCTGTCGTCGAGCGCCTTGCCGTTCTTTTCGTAGTAGACGATCATGCCCTCGCCGGCCGGCGAGTTATACAGCTCGCCCCAGGAAAACACCACCGCATAGCCATCGGTGGCCGTGGCGATGATGGCGAGCTTCTTGACGTCGTTGTGGCCGGGCGCATCGAGCGCCGCCTTGTCGAGGATGTCGCGCAGGCGCACGCCCTTGTAACTGGTGATGGTTTCGGCCTTGTCGCCGTTGTGGCGCGTGACGGCGATGTCCCCGCCATTGGCTTGCGGCAGCCGGCGCAGGTCCGCCACCGTCAGGGTCAACGGCGTTGCCACCTTGCCCGTGACGGCAAGCGCGCGGCTCATGTTCTCGCGCGCCGGCGCCGGGTCGGCCCATGCGGGGGCCGCCGCCAGCAGTGCGGCCGAAGCCAAACCAAGGAATATTTTCTTCAACATGCTGTGTCCTTTCATGACAGTGAAAACTCAGAACTGGTATTGCGCATTGGCCAGCCAGGTGCGGCCAGCGCCGGGAAAACCGTCGGCCAGCGCATAGTTGCGGTCAGCCAGATTGCTCACGCCCGCTTCCAGGCTCAAGGCCGGCAAGGGGCGGTACACGGCCTTCAGGTTCACTGTCGTAAAACCGCCAAGCTCCAGCGTGTTCGAAACCCAGCGCCCGCTGTTCGCTTCCGCGATGGCCACCACGTCGACCTGGCGCGCCGCGTGCAGCACGGCGTGCGCCGTCAGCTTGTGGCGCGGCACGTCCGTCAGGCGGATGGCACGGTCGCTGACGTTCTTCATGTCCGTGTACGTGTAGTTGCCGCCGAAATCGAGCCATGCGCCGGCGCGGCCGCGCACGCCCAGTTCCACGCCGCTGATTTGCGCCCTGCCCGCGTTGCGCATCTGCGCACGCACGCCCGCCACATTCGCCACGCTCTGGATCTTGTCCTTCACGTCGCTGTAGAACAGGGCGGCATCGAGCGCCATCCCGCGCACGCTTGCCTGGTAGCCCAGCTCATAATTCATTGCCTCTTCCGCGCGCAAGGCCGGGTTTTCAATATATGTGCCCAGGCGCTGCGAGTAGCGGTCCTTCAGGGTCGGCAGGCGCGACTTGCGCGCCACGGTGGCGTACACGCGCGATGCAAGACCGGTCTTGTGGAACAGGCCCGCCTGCAGGTCGGTGGCCGATTGATTCTCGGGCAAGGTATACGCATTGCCGGCGCTGTAGACGGTGTCCGGGCGCAGTGCATTGCGCGACACGCCCAGCGACAGTTCCGTCGCCGCATTGAGGGCGATGCTGTCTTCCGCGCCCAGGGTCCACAGGGCATCCTTGTACCAGGTGGTGCGCACGCCCCTGGCGTCGAGTTCCTGGTGCTCGTCGGCCTTGTAGCTGGCCACGACGCGCAGGCTATGCGCGGCCAGGCGGAAAGATTCGAGTTCCACCGCGCCGCCGTTCGTGCGGTCGTTATAGATGCTGCGCCCGCCGCTGACGCTGCCCTGGCCGCTGGTTTTCAGGGTCGCGTAGCTGCCGTTTGTATAGGAGGTGATTTCATTGTCGTAGCTGTCGTGGTACAGGCGCAGTTTCAGGCGTTCCTGCTGGCCCAGACGCGTCTGCGAGACGAGATACACGCTTTCCTTGTTCCAGTACGGCCACTGCCAGTAGCGCGCGCCGACGGGGTTCGTCGATGGCGGCTGGCCCTTTTCGCCATGCTGCTTGTAGTAGCTGAGCGCATATTCATCGCCCGCATGCGCGCCATCGGGCGTGTAGCCCACCTTGAACGACAGTTTATGATCCTTGCGATAGGCGTTGTTGCGCATGCCGCCATCTTCCGTGGCCGTGGGGCGGAAGTCGGACGACAGGGGAAAGCCGTCGCTGTCGATGTAGGACACGCCCGCCTGCAGATACCACAGGCCCTGATTCGTACCCACGTTGGCCGACACCTGGCGCTCGCTGCCCGAACCGAATCCCACTGACGCATCGCCTTCCATCAAAGCCGTCGGTTTGCGCGACACCAGGTTGATGGCGCCGCCCAGGGTATTGGCGCCGTAGGCCACGGAACTGAAGCCCTTGGCCACCTGGATGGCGGCCAGGTCGCTGGTCGTGAAGCGGTTGAAATCGACATAGCCGTCATACGGCACGTAGACGGGAATGCCGTCGATGTACAGCGGCACCTGGCGCGCATCGAAGCCGCGGATGGCGACGGTTTTCTCGTTGCGCGCATTGGTCGACAGCGACACGCCGGACAGCAAATTGAGGGCGTCGCCCACGTTGTCGCGGTTAAAGCGGCGCATCTCGGCGCGGCTCACCTGCGCACCCACCGGCTGTTCCACCTGGCCGGCCTGCTCGCGCTGGCCGATCGCCGTCACCGTGCCCAGCACGAACGGCGCAGCCTCCTCTTTGCCTGCTGTCTGCTGCGCCTGCACCGTCTGCGCCAGCGCCAGCATCACGGCGCCTGCCACTACCTGTTTCACCATCGTCATCTTGTTCTCTTCCGTTATATATCGTTTTATATAGCGATATGCAAAAAAGCGGCCACTCGTGCGGCGGCCGTCACCCAACAGCGCAATATACAGACGTATATAGCGATGCTCAAGCTGGGAGAGGCAAAACGGGCGCGCAAGTCAATTTCCTGGCGATTTTTCATGCACCGCACCATTTCGCTGTGCGAACGAATGTTTCACAAAACGGTTGACATGCGCGAGTCGGCTAGGCAAACTGATTTCCAGGGAGCCAGCAAATGAATGCAAATATGACAAATATTCAGGCCGCAGCAGATCCGGAAATCATCGTCTTCAGCGATGACGAAGAAGGCAAGGACCGCCAGTTCGTCAACGCGCTGGCGCGCGGCCTCGAAGTGCTGCGGTGCTTTCGTCCCGGCGAAGTCTTCCTGTCGAACGCGGACATGGCCAAGCGCACGGGCATCCCCAAGCCCACCATTTCGCGCCTCACCTACACCCTCACCAAACTCGGCTACCTCAATTATTCGGATAGCCTGGGCAAGTACCAGCTGGGCGCCGGCGTGCTGGCCCTCGGCTACCGCATGCTGTCGAACCTGGACGTGCGCAAGATGGCGCGTCCGCTGATGGAGGAACTGGCCGAACATGCGCAGGCGTCCGTGTCGCTGGGCACGCGCGACCGCCTCAGCATGGTGTACGTGGAAACGTGCCGCAGCAGCGCCAACGTCACGCTGCGCCTCGACGTCGGTTCGCGCATTCCCCTGATGACGACCGCCATGGGCAAGGCCCTGCTGTGCATCCTGCCGCAGGCCGAGCGCGACTACCTGATGGACCATGCGCGCGTGCACGAGACGGAGCGCTGGCCCCGCATCAAGGCCGGCATCGAGCAAGGCTTCAAGGATTACCAGGACCGGGGCTTTTGCATCTCGGCCGGCGAATGGCAGAACGACGTGCATGCCGTGGGCGTGCCCATGCTGGGTGCCAACGGCGAACAGGTGATGGCCTTCAATTGCGGCGGCCCCGCCTTTTTGCTGTCGCGCGAAAAACTCGAATCGGACCTGGGACCGCGCCTGGTCGCCCTGGTCAGGACAGTGGAAAAAAACCTGGGCCGCGGTTAGACTGCGCGCCCCCTCTCAACAACAGATCAAATCACAGCGCCGAGGAACCCGATGATACGCGACGAAGAAACCCTGAACATCCTGCTCGACAGCATCGCCCGTTTCGTGCGCGAAGTGCTGGTGCCGAACGAGGCGCTGGTGGCTGAAACGGACACGATCCCGCCCGCCATCGTGGCGCAGATGCGCGAACTGGGCCTGTTCGGCCTGTCCATTCCGGAAGCCTACGGCGGCCTGGAACTGAGCATGGAAGAGGAAGTGCGCGTCGCCTTTGAAATCGCCCGCACCTCGCCCGCCTTCCGCTCGCTGATCGGCACGAACAACGGCATCGGTTCGCAAGGCATCGTGATCGACGGCACGGAAGCGCAAAAACAATACTATCTGCCCAAGCTGGCGGCCGGCGAGATCATCGGCTCCTTCGCGCTGACGGAAGCGGGATCGGGCTCCGATGCCGCCTCGCTGCGCACCTCGGCCGTGCGCGATGGCGACTTCTATATCCTCAACGGCAGCAAGCGCTACATCACCAACGCGCCCGAAGCGAGCATCTTTACGGTCATGGCCCGCACGGACCCCGTCAAGCGGGGCGCCTCGGCCATTTCCGCCTTCATCGTGGAAAAGGATACGCCGGGCCTCTCGCTGGGAAAAATCGATAAAAAGATGGGCCAGCAAGGCGCGCATACCTGCGACGTGATCTTCGAAAATTGCCGCGTGCCGGCCGCGAACGTCATCGGCGGCAAGGAAGGCGTGGGTTTCAAGACGGCCATGAAGGTGCTCGACAAGGGCCGGCTGCACATCGCCGCCGTCTGCGTGGGCGCGGCCGAGCGCATGCTGGCCGACGCCCTCGCCTACGCGATGGAACGCCAGCAGTTCGGCCAGCCCATCGCGGAATTCCAGCTGATCCAGGCCATGCTGGCCGACAGCAAGGCGGAAATCTACGCGGCGCGCAGCATGGTGCTGGACGCGGCGCGCCGGCGCGACAACAAGGAAGACATCTCGACGGAAGCGTCGTGCTGCAAGCTGTTCGCCTCCGAAATGTGCGGCCGCGTGGCTGACCGCTCCGTGCAGATCCACGGCGGCGCCGGCTACATCAGCGAATACGCGGCCGAGCGTTTCTACCGCGACGTGCGCCTGTTCCGCATCTACGAAGGCACGACGCAGATCCAGCAGATCGTCATCGCCCGCAACATGATCAAGGCGGCGCAAAAGTGAAGGAGGCCGCGATGGATATTCCCGCCCTGCTGGCCCACTTGCCGGCGCGCCTGTCGGCCATCTCCATCTATTGGGCGACGCGCGCGCCCGACGCGCCCGCGCTGCATGAAGCTGGCCGCAGCTGGACCTACGCCCAGCTGCAGCACAGTGTGGACAGCACCGCGCAGCTGCTGCGCCAGCTGGACGTGCGCGCCGGTGACCGCCTGATGGTGGTGGGCGAGAACTGCGCGCTGCAGGTGGCGCTGATTTTTGCTGCCGCCAGCATCGACGCCTGGATCGTCAACGTCAATGCGCGCCTGTCGGCGCGCGAGATCGACACCATCGCCGCGCACAGTTCGGCGCGGCGCGTGCTGTTCCTGGCCGGCGCCTCGCCGGAAGCGGCCGCGCATGCGGCGCGTCTGGGCGCGGCCAGCGCCACGGTCGACGGCATGGGCGAGCTGCTGGCGGGCGACTTGAACGAGGCGGCCATCGCGGAAGACACGGTGCCCGGCAACGAACAGGTTGCCGCGCTGATCTACACGACGGGCACCACCGGGCAGTCGAAGGGCGTGATGCTCACGCACCGCAACCTGCTGTTCATCGCCGCCGTCTCCAGCACCCTGCGCGGCCTGACCAGCAGCGACCGCGCCTACGGCGTGCTGCCGATTTCGCACGTGTACGGCCTGGCCTCGGTGGCCCTGGGCACCCTGTATGCGGGCGCCGCACTGTACCTGGTGCCGCGCTTTTCCGTCGACGGCCTGCTCTCGGCACTGAGGGACGATGAACTGACCATCGTGCAGGGCGTGCCCGCCATGTACGCCAAGCTGCTGCAAACCCTGGGCGGCGCCGATACGCCGCTGCCCACGCGGCTGCGCTTTGCGTATGCGGGCGGCTCGCCGCTGGCGCCGTCGCTCAAGCGCGACGTGGAAAAGCTGCTGGGCACCGCGCTGCACAATGGCTACGGCATGACGGAAAGCGCCCCCACCATCAGCCAGACGCGCCTGGAAACGCCGCGCCGCGACGATTCCGTGGGCATGCCGATCCCCGGCGTGGAAGTGCGCGTGGTCGACCTGGCCGGCCAGGACGTGACGCCGGGCCAGCCGGGGGAACTGTGGATACGCGGGCCGAACATCATGGCCGGCTATTACCGCGAACCGGCCATGACGGCGGCCACCATGCGCGACGGCGGCTGGCTCAATACGGGCGACATGGCGCGCCAGGACCCGGACGGCGCCCTGTTCATCGTGGGCCGCACCAAGGAACTGATCATCCGCTCCGGCTTCAATGTGTATCCGCTGGAAGTGGAAACGGCCCTGAACGCCCACGCTTCCGTGGTGCAGTCGGCCGTGGTCGGGCGCACCCTGGCCGATGGCAACGAGGACGTCATCGCCTATGTGGAGCTGGACCCGCGCCAGCCCGCCAGCGTGGCAGAATTGCAGGCCTGGCTGGCGCAGACCCTGTCGCCGTACAAGTGCCCGTCCGCCATCATCGTCATGGAAGCGCTGCCGGCAGCCGCCACGGGCAAGATTTTAAAGGGGCAGCTGCGGCAAATGGCGCAGAATGCACGATAAGTTGACCATGTAGTAGCAGACCCGACAATAAAACCAAGCCACATCACCGGAGGAGACACGATGAAACGCACCTACACACGCATCGCCATGGCAGCGCTGGTTGCCAGCGCCTGGATGGCACAGGCCAGCGCCGACGAATTCCTGGTCGGCGCGGAAATCCCGCTGACGGGCAACCTGGCGCGGGTCGGCGCCGGCATGCAGGAAGGGATCATGGTCGCGGCCGAGGTATTCAACAAGACCAACGGCAAGCACACCATCAAGATCATCACCGTCGACGACGAATCGGCGCCCGCCAAGGCCATCGCCGCCGTGGAAAAGCTGGCCAGTCAGGGCGTGGTGGCCATCACGGGCGGCTATGGCTCGAACAATATTTCGCCCGCCTCGGACACGGCCAATAAACTGGGACTGGTCTACATCACCTCGGGCGGCGTGGACGACAGTCTGGTGGCCAGCGGACGCAAGAATTTTTTCCGCATCAATAACACGGCCGGCTACGAAAAAGCCATGCTGGGACTGCTGCAGGATGTGGGCGCCAAGTCCGTCTCCATCGTGTATTCGACCAAGGATGCCACCACGGGCCTGGCCAAGGACGTGGAAAAGGCCCTGGCGGCCAAGGGCGTGAAGGTGACGACGCACTCGTTCGACCCGGCCATTACCGACTTCAAGCCCATCATCAACAAGATCAAGCTGCAGGATAAATCGGAAGTGGTGGCCATGGTCGGCTACGAAAACGACTACGTGGGCATCATCCGCGCCGCCCGCGTGCTGAAACCGAAGATCAAGGCCATGGTGGGCGTGTGGTCGCTGGCCACGCCGAAGATGGCGGCCGACTTCCCCGACCTGATGCCGAACGTCTTCGGCACGGCCCTGCTGCCCTTCCCGACGGAATTCAAGACGGCCGACGGCAAGGCTTTCAGCGACGCCTACAAGCAGCTGTACAAGAAGGAGCCGGACTACCTGGGCCAGTTCGGCTATGTGCAGTCGATGCTGCTGTTCGAAGCGATCGCGCGCGCGGCCGACAAGGGCACGCTCAAGAAAGGCGGCGTGGCCGACGAGATGCGCAAGACGGACCGCGAAACCCTGATCGGCCGCGTGCAGTTCGCCGCCAACGGCGACAACCAGAACTTCGTGCACCGCATGGCGCAGCACCAGGACAAGAAAGTGGTGATCGTCTGGCCGAAGGAACACGCGACGGGCAAGCTGAACTATCCTGCCCTGCCCTGGTAAGCAGCCTCCCGCTGCACACGCGCGCGCCCGCCGGGCGTGCACCGATGAACGGCGGTCCTGGTGCCTCTTCGCGATGCGCCTGGGCCGCCTGACGGGATGACGATATGACAGAATTAATCTTGCAAGCCCTGTATTCGGGCTTGCTGCAGGGCGGCTCCTACGCCCTGATCGCACTGGGACTGGCGCTGGTCTTCGGCACCATGAAAGTGATCAACCTGGCGCACGGCGAACTGGTGCTGCTGGCCGCCTACATCGCCTACAGCGTGGAATCGGGCCTGGGCCTGGGGCCGATGTTCGCCATTCCCATCGCGCTGGTGATCGTCAGCCTGACGTCCGTGGGCGTCTACCTGATCGTCAGCCGCATCAAGAAGGACCGCGAAATCAATTCGCTGATCCTTACCTACGGCATCGGCGTGATACTCACCAACTTCATTTTGCTGGTATGGAAGGCCGACATCCGCTCGACCTCGTCAAGCTGGCTGCAGGAAGGCTTCGAGATCGGCCCGTTTTTCAGCATGCGCAGTGAAGTGATTTTCTTTGGCGTCAGCCTGGTGCTGATGGCGGCCCTGTGGCGCTGGCTGTCGACCAGCTGGTATGGCCGCGCCGTGCGCGCCGTGTCCAGCAACCGCGACGCGGCCAAGCTGATGGGCATCGATCCGGGCCGCACGGAACTGGTCTCGTTCCTGGTCGCCGGCATCCTGGCCGCCTTTGCCGGCGTCGCTTTGTTCAGCTATGGCGTGATCCAGCCTGCCTACGGCGGCGCGCTGACGGTGAAAGCCTTCATCATCACGGTACTGGCCGGCATCGGCTCGATTCCCGGCGTGCTGCTGGCCGCCGTGCTGCTGGGCGTGGCAGAAGCCTTGACCGTCACCCTGGCCAGCTCCGCGCTGCAGGAATTGTCGGGCATGGTGCTGTTCCTGCTGGTGCTGTTCATCATGCCCAACGGCCTGTTCGGCGCACAACGGAGGCGCGGATGAAGCGCTCGACTTTGATTTCCACGGCAGTCCTGCTGCTGGCCGCGTATGTCGCCGTGCCGCTGGCCCTGGGCGCCAACCAGTATGTGATGAGCATGGTGGTGGCGGCCCTGATCATCGGCGGCGTGGCCATGTCCTGGGCCCTGCTGGGCAATTTGGGCGGCATGGTCAGCTTCGGCCATGCGGCATTCTTCGGCGTGGGCGCGTATGTCTCCGCGCTGGCCACCGTGAAACTGGGCTTGCCCGTGTTTGCCGCCATGCTGCTGGGCGGCGCGGGCGCGGCCATCGCCGCCGTCATCATGCTGCCCGTGCTGCGGCTGCGCGGGCCGTATTTTGCGCTGGCCATCCTCGCCTACGCCCACATCTTCCGCATCCTGGCCACGGAATGGAGTGCCGTGACGGGCGGTGCCGGCGGCATCAACAATATCCCGGCTTTACCCACCGTCTTCGGTTTTGATTTGGCCAGCAAGACGGGCGCCTACCTGGTGGTGCTGACCCTGGTGGTGGCGTGCGCCTTTGCCTACAGCCGCATCCGCGCCAGCCACTACGGCATCGCCCTGCGCGCCATGCACGACAGCGAGGACGCCACGCGCGTCGTCGGCGTCAACAGCACCTTGCTGAAAGGCGCGATGCTGCTCGTGTCGGCCTTCATGGCGGGCCTGTTCGGCGCCTTCAACGCCCACTACATCAACTTCCTCGAGCCCGACTACGCCTTCAACAGCCTGTGGGTGACCTTGCCGATCGTGGCGGCCATCTTCGGCGGCTACCGCACGATACTCGGCCCCGTGCTGGGCGCCGTCGTGGTCTACCTGGTCGACCAGCTCATTTTCAAGTCGCTGATCCCCACGGGCCACCAGCTGGTGCTGGGCGTGCTGCTGGTGGCGATGATCGTCTTCAGCCCGAACGGCTTGCTGCCGCTGCTGAAAAAAGCACTGGGTAAGGAGAAAGCACATGCTTGAACTCGATAATGTGTCCGTGCGCTTCGGCGGCCTGACGGCCGTCGATTCTGTCACGTTAAAAGTGGGCAGCCACGACGTGATCGGCCTGGTGGGCGCGAACGGCGCCGGCAAGACCACCCTGTTCAACGCCATTTCCGGCCTGGTGCGCCCCACCGGCGGCAGCATCCGCTTCGAGGGACGCGACATCATGGCCACGCCCATGTACCAGCGCGCGCGCCTGGGGCTGGGCCGCACCTTCCAGATCCCGCAGCCGATGCATGAATTGACGGTGCGCGAAAACCTCGTCGTGGCGCAGCGCTTCGGCACGGGCAAGGTGGACATGCGCAAGATCGATGAAATCCTCGATTTCACGAGCCTGGCGGACAAGGCGCAGCGCGACGCGGCAAGCGAACTGGCGCTGACGGAATTGAAAGCGCTGGAAGTGGCCAAGGCGCTGGCCACCAATCCGAAACTGCTGCTGTTAGACGAAGTGCTGGCGGGCCTGGAAACGAACGGCAAGCGCCGCTTCATGGGCATGCTCAAGGACTTGCACGCCGCCTTTGGCGTGGGCATCGTCATGATCGAGCACGATATCGAAACCATCAGCAATCTGTGCCAGCGCGTGGCCGTGCTCAATTTTGGCCAGCTGATCGCCGACGGCACGCCCGATTGCGTCTTCCGCGATCCGGCCGTCATCGAAAGCTATACGGGAGCAGCGCATGCTTAACATAGAAAATCTGCGCGCCGGCTATGGCGCCATCAATGTGCTGTGGGATGTGTCGCTCTCGATCCAGAAGGGCAAGCTGACCACCATCATCGGCCCGAACGGGGCCGGCAAGACGACCCTGCTGCGCGCCATCATGGGCCTGCTGCCCGTGGACGCGGGCAGCATCGCGCTCGACGGCACGCCCATCAACGGCACGCCCACCTGGAAGATGAGCGATGCACGCGTGACGATGATCCCGGAAGGCCGCATGACGTTCCGCGACATGAGCGTGGAAGAAAACCTGATCATGGGCGCGTTTCCGAAGGAGCACCGCAGCCACATGCCGGCGCGCCTGGCCGAAGCCTACGCCATGTTCCCGCGCCTGCACGAGAGGCGCCGCCAGCTGGCCGGCTCGCTCTCCGGCGGCGAGGCGCAGATGCTGGCGATGGCGCGGGGATTGATGTCGGATCCGTCGTTATTGATCATCGACGAGCCGTCGCTGGGCCTGGCGCCGCTGGTGGTCAACGAGCTGTTCGAGATCCTCGCGCGCCTGAACGACGGCAAGCGCACCATCATTTTAGTGGAGCAGAACACGGCGCGCGCCGTCGGCGTGGCCGATCACGTCTACCTGATGCAAAGCGGTAAGGTGGCGCTGTCGCAGGCGGCGGTTGATGTCGACCTCGAACATCTGCATGCGCTGTATTTTGCACGCTGAGCGGCATGGCCGCCGCCGAGGTTGAGCGGCCTGCGGCCATCACTCCTCATCGTCGTCCTCGTCGTCGTCGGCCAGCTTGTCAAACACCTGCAGCTCGGCCTTGCTCAGTCCCGTCATCACGAAGGGATCATCGGCAGGAAAGCGGCCGGTATCGAGCAGCATGCGCAGCTTGCTCAAGCGCTCGCCCAGCGCCAGCGCCTGCGCCTGCGGATCGGCATCGGCTTGCCCCACCTGAGCGATCGCGCGGGTGACGGACACGGGAAACTCCCATAATTCCGCGATCCGTACCGACAAGATGCGCGCTTGCGCAAACACCTGGGCAATGAAGGCGTCCGATTGCGGAAAGGCATCGGGCGCATGCATCTGGTCGATCAGCCGGAAGGCCACCACCAGGCCGACATTGGCCATCAGTCCCGCCAGATACGCGTCGAAGGCGTTGGCCTGCATGGCCGGCGCGACCAGGTTGGCCGCCAGTGCACATTTCTCGGACTGGCGCCAGATCAGCGGCGCCGTGCGTATGGTCAGGCCGCCGCTTTGCATGCTGACGATGGGACGGAAGGCGACGCGGGCGAGCAGCATGCGCATGCCGTTTTGCCCGAGCAGCATGATGGCGCCTTCCATGTTGTTGATCGACGGGCTGGCGTTGTAGCGCGAATGGTAGCGGGGCCGGTTCGCTTCGCGGTAGACCTCGGCGACCAGCAGTACGTCCTGGGCCAGCTGGGCCGACAGCTTGGCCGCGCTCATGTTTTCATCTTGCAAGGTACGCATCAACTGGGGAATGATGGCCGGAATGCGCGGTATCAGCGCAGCGCCAGCGACCGGTTCACGGACCAGGCGCGCCAATTCGTCCAGAATCTGCTGTTCCGCCTCCGCCGGCGCCTGCGCCGAACCGGCGGCCGCCAGCCAGCGGTAGTAAATGGCATCGATTTCGGTGATGGTGGCCGGCTGCCGTGCCGCCTCGGGCGCCGCCGCTGCCGTGAGGTGCGCAGCCTTGTCGCCGCCGCTCAGTAATTTTCCTATCCAACCCATTTTATTCTTCCAGCCCTATGTGCATCACTATCGCGAAATCCGCCCCGCGATTTTACTTGATGACAGCGGCGCCGGTGCGGCGGGCGTGAGCGCTTTGTCCACCTGCCGCAACATGCTAAAGTAGCATGACATGCCCCCTGTCCTGCCTAACAAGCGATCCATCATGAACAATCCACTTGCGCACTACATCACCAGCCAGGCGTACAACAACGCCTGGGCCAACCACCGCCTGCTGAAAGCGTGCGGGCAGCTGACCCGGGCCGAGTTTCAGGCCACGCGCGTCAGTTTTTTTCCCACCATCCAGTTCACCTTGAACCACATCCTCACATGCGACTGGTTTTATCTCGACGCGCTCGAGCGCGAGATGCGCGGCGAAGCGCCCCATCCCGACTGCTACGTCTTCTTTGCACAGGATGAACCGTTCACCGATTGCGCGGCCCTGCACGCGGCGCAGCGCGCATCGGACCTGCGCCTGATCGCCCATTGCCGCAGTCTGTGCGACCTTGACTTGGCGCGGCCCGTGACGATCTTGCGCGACACGCCGCAAGTCGACACGCGCCAACGCCTGCTGGCGCATGTGTTCCAGCACCAGATCCACCACCGGGGGCAAGTGCACGCCATGCTGGCAGGCACGCGCATCGCGCCGCCGCAGCTCGACGAATTCTATTGCGCCGGCGAAGCGGACGAGCGGGCGCAGGATTTTCTGGAACTGGGCTGGACGGAAGACGAGGTGTGGGCAGAACGCTGAGTTACTCCTCGCCGTGGCAGCAGACGCACAGCTTGTTGCCGTCGAGGTCACGGAAGTAGGCGCCATAGTAATTATCGTGGTAATGGGGGCGCAAGCCTGGCGGCCCCTCGCACACGGCGCCCAGCGCCAGCACGGCCTGGTGGCAGCGGTCCACCTGCGCGCGGCTGGCCGCCAGCAAGGCCGTCATCTGGCCGTTGCCGGACGTAGCCGGCAAGCCGTCGTGCGGCGCCGTCAGCACGAACAGGGGACGCGGCGCCTGCCGCGCCATCCAGCCCGCCCAGGGCTTGGCCGGATCATGAAATTTTTCGATCAGGTCGAGTTCTCCCAGCAAGGCCGTATAGAAGGCGTAGGCGCGGGGAAAGTCGTTGGTGCCGAGGCAGAGATGGGACAGCATGCTGCTCCTTCATGGTTAGAAACGGGTGTGCGGCGGAATGCGCCAGCTGATTATAATGGCGCATCTCTTTCGGACCAGATCCCATGCCAGACATCGACCGCCTCCAATTGTCCCCTCCGACCAGCGCCGACCTCTGCGCCTTGCTCGCCTTCGAGCTGGAAAACCGCGCCTATTTTGAATCCTGGGTCACGGCCCGGGCGCCGTCCTACTATAGCGAGGAAGCCATCGCCGCCGCCATCGAGCAGGCGCAGCGCGAGCGCGAGCAGGACCGCGCCTACCAGTATCTGGCCAGGCTGGACGGACAGATCATCGGCAGGGTCAACCTGACGGCCGTCACGCGCCCGTATTTCAACAAGGCAGCGCTCGGTTACCGCATCGGCGAACGATTCGGCGGACGCGGCTACGCCACGCGCGTCGTGGCCCTGCTGCTGGAAGAAGCGTTCGGTCCACTGGAACTGTGGCGCCTGGAAGCGACGGCGCGGCCGCAAAACCTGGGCTCGGTCGCGGTCATGCAGCGCAACGGCTTTCACCAGTATGGGCGCTCGGAAAAAGCCATGCATTTCCAGGGCGCCTGGTCGGACTTGCTGTATTTTGAACGGCGCAACGAGCACGCCGGCATGGAATAAAACCGAGCAGTTGCTCTATTGTGAGGCCGCTTCTGCCCTGATGTTATAAAATAGGCAAATATCACATTCAGGGAACAATATGCACAATACAGATAAAAAAGCCTACCTCGTCGGCGGCGGCATCGGCTCGCTGGCCGCGGCCGCCTTCATGATACGCGACGGCGGCATGCAAGGCAGCAACATCACCATCTTCGAAGCGGCGCCCGTGACGGGCGGCAGCCTCGATGGCGGCGGCAATGCCGAGGATGGCTACACCTTGCGCGGCGGGCGCATGCTGACCACCGACAATTACGAATGCACGTGGGACTTGTTCAAGAGCATCCCCTCGCTCGAGCATGCGGGCCAGAGCGTCTACGACGAAACCATCGCCTTCAACGAACGGCATATTCCCCACTCGCGCGCGCGCCTCGTTGACCGCAACCGTTTCAAGGTCGACGTCAGCAGCATGGGCTTTTCCATGCAGGACAGGCTGGAACTGCTGAAGCTGACGGAAGCCGATGAAGACGTCCTGGGCAGCAGCGCCATCACGGACTGGCTCTCGCCCGCATTTTTCGACACCAAGTTCTGGACCATGTGGGCCACCACGTTCGCCTTCCAGCCCTGGCACAGCGCCGTCGAGTTCAAGCGCTATCTGCACCGTTTCATGATGGAGTTTTCGCGCATCGAGACGCTGGCCGGCGTCAAGCGCACCGTCTACAACCAGTACGATTCGCTGGTGCGTCCGCTGGTCGCGTGGCTGCAGGAGCAAGGCGTGAACGTCATCATGGATTGCGCGGTAACCGATATCGAAGTGCAGGAATCCGAAGGCCGCCTGAGCGCCACCGCCATTGCCTGCCAGCGCCGCGGCATGGCCGACGTGATTCCTGTCGCTGCCGGCGACCTGGTCTTTTTCCAGAATGCCTCGATGACGGATGCATCGAGCTATGGCAGCATGCACAGCGCGCCGGCCAAGCGCACGAAGAACGACAGCCACGGCTGGCGCCTGTGGGAAAAGCTGGCCGAGGGCCGCCCGCAACTGGGTCGCCCCGCCGCCTTCAACAGCAGCATTCCCGAATCGTACTGGGCCTCGTACACGGTCACCCTGAAAGACAGCGCCTTCTTCGACAGGATGGAACAATTCACGGGCAACAGCGCGGGCACGGGCGGCCTCGTCACCTTCAAGGACAGCAACTGGTTCATGTCCATCGTGCTGGCGCACCAGCCCCATTTTGCGGGCCAGCCCGAGGGCGTGCAAGTGTTCTGGGGCTATGCGCTGCACCCCGACCGCATCGGCAACTTCGTCGCCAAGCCCATGTCCGACTGCAGCGGCGAGGAAATCCTGCGCGAGCTGTGCGGCCATCTGAATTTCGACCTCGACATGATGGCCACGGCCAACTGCATTCCCTGCCGCATGCCCTACATCACCAGCATGTTCATGCCCCGCGCAAAAAGCGACCGCCCGCTGCCCGTGCCGGCCGGCTCCGTCAACCTGGCCTTCGTGAGCCAGTTCGTGGAAATCGCCGACGATGTCGTGTTTACCGTGGAATACTCGGTGCGCGCGGCGCAGACGGCCGTCTACCAGCTGCTCGGCGTGCAGCGCGACGTGCCGGCCATCCACGCGCACGACAAGTCGCTGAAGGTCAAGCTCGATGCCGTCATCAAGGCCTTCACATAAGCCCATTTTCCCGCGCCAACGTCGTTTTCATCCTATCGGGCGCGCCTTTGTGACAGCGCAAAGCACGGCGATATCGGACTGATAACGTCAAGGTCCGGGAATCTTCCCTACCTTGCCAAGTCCAACATGAAACTGCGGCTACGCCTGTTCGAACATGTGCTGCTGGTGCTGGCCTTGGCCCTCGTCATCTTTGCCGCCGCCATCGTGCTGGCACGCATGACGCAATGGGCGGAAGCGCAGGAATTGCCCGCCTACCTGATACAGGGCATGCACCTGGTGGGCAAGGTGCTGTTTTTCCTGGACGGTTGCATCGTTATCGCCGTCAGCAGCATCCTGGCCGCCCGGCTGTTCCGCATGCTCACCAAGGAGGATGTATGAAGCACCTTCATTACCTGTTCACGCTCCGGCATCCGCGCCGTTTCTGGTGCAGCGCCCTCGTCATCGCCGTGGCCTCGGCCATCGTGCTGGGTCCCTGGCTCGACAGCATTCCATGGCTGGTGGCGATCCCCCTCGTGGCCGGCGGCCTGCTGGTGGCGCTGGGCGAACTGTGGGATGAAATGCATGGCAAGCGCCTGCCGAACGGCAACGACGACACGCAAGCGCCGTGCCGCCATCCCTGATGGCAGGCATGGTGATGCATGCACGCAACAGCGGTCACGCCATCGGCCCCGCATGCGCTGGATTTAAGACTGGCTTCAGCCTCGCCGTGCATCGTGCATAGGACGCCAGCAGCAATGGCGCCTCCCTACACCATCACGGGCACAGCCCAGCGAAAGAGCCGACATGAGCACATGGATGCGCGCCAACAAAGGTTTTTTGATGTTTCTCCTGCTGTTCGGCGTGTTCCGCACGGCCGTGGCGGACTGGAATCCCATCCCGTCGGCGTCCATGCGCCCCAATCTGCTCGAGGGCGACGTGGTCTTCGTCAACCGCCTCGCCTTCAACCTGAAAGTGCCGCTCACCGACATCGTGCTGCAGCGCCTGGGCGAACCGCAGCGGGGCGACATCGTTACGTTTTCCTCGCCGAAAGACGGCACGCGATTGATCAAGCGCATCATCGCCCTGCCCGGCGACACGGTGGAAATGCGCAATGAGCAGCTGGTCATCAATGGCCAGCCGGCCCAGTACACGGCGCTCGACACGGCGCCCGAAACCATCGCCCACGTGGGCCAGCTGACGGCGCAGCGCATCAGCGAGCGCAACGCGACGGAGCAGCACCGCATCCAGGTCTTGCCGCAAATCGCCGGTGCGGCGCGCAGCTTTGCTCCCGTGACGGTGCCGCCCGACCATTTCCTCATGCTGGGCGATAACCGCGACAACAGCGCCGACTCGCGCTATTTCGGCTTCGTGCCCCGCGCATTGCTGATCGGCAAGGCCGAGCGCATCCTCGTCTCGGCCAATATCGAGGAGCATTGGCAGCCGCGGCTGCAACGTTTCGGCATGAAGCTCGAGTAAACCTCGCCCTCGCAACGGCGCCGCGCTTTTCGGTTAGCATGGCGCATCATGCACAACTTTCCTTCATCCAGCCAGCAGCCCGCCAGCGACGATCCCGCCCTCGAGCAGCTGGCACAGTTCCTGCGGCGCCATCCCGACGTGCTGCTGCTGACGGGCGCGGGCATCAGCACGGCGTCCGGCATACCCGCTTACCGCGACACGGAAGGCGTGCGGCGCGGCAATGCCCCCGTACAAGGCCCCGATTTTCGCCGCCAGGAAGCCGTGCGCCGCCGCTACTGGGCGCGCAGCATGGTGGGCTGGCCGACCCTGGCGCGCGCCATGCCGAATCCCGGTCACCTGGCCATCGCCCGGCTGGCCCAGCGCCAGTGCATCGGCGGCCTCGTCACGCAAAACGTGGATGGCCTGCATCAGCAGGCAGGCAGCGCCGCCGTCACGGAGTTGCACGGCAGCATACATGGCGTGATCTGCCTCGATTGCCGGACCCGCCATACGCGCCGCCTGATCCAGGATCAGCTCGAACGCGACAATCCCCGGATGCTGGGCGCCACGGCCACGCCGGCGCCCGACGGCGACGCCTTGCTGGAGCCGTCCCAGCTGGCCGCCTTCCACGTGCCGGTGTGCCCCCGCTGCGGCGGCACCCTGCAGCCCGACGTGGTGTTTTTCGGCGATGGCGTACCCGCCGCCTGCGCGGCCGAAGCCGAAAGCAAGATGCATGCGGCCAGCGCCCTGCTGGTGGTGGGTTCGTCCGTCATGGTGTATTCGAGCTTTCGCCTGTGCCGCATGGCGGCCGAGACGGGCAAGCCCGTGGCCGCCATCAACATGGGCAAGACGCGCGCCGACCATTTGCTGGCATTCAAGACCGATGCCCCGGCACAAGACATCCTGCCTGCATTAGCGGCCATGCTGGGCTGATCCCGTGCCGGCCCCGCACCGCTCTGGCTATACTGTGCAATTAACGAGGAGAATTCATGCTGGAACTGTTGAGTGAACACGCCTGTTTTGGCGGCGTACAACGCTTTTATCGCCACGACGCGCAAGCCATCGGCTTGCCCATGCGTTTCTCGGCCTTCATTCCGGACACGGCGCCAGGCAGCGCCGTCACCACCAAACGCCCCGCCCTGTTTTACCTGGCAGGCCTGACTTGCACGGAAGAAACGTTCATGATCAAGGGCGGCGCGCAGCGCGTGGCGGCCGAGGAAGGCTTGATCCTGATCGCCCCCGACACCAGCCCCCGTGGCGCCAACATCGCGGGCGAGACGGATGCCTGGGATTTCGGCGCGGGCGCCGGCTTTTACGTGGACGCCACCGAGGCGCCCTGGAGCCGCCACTACCGCATGTACAGCTACATCCTGGAATTGCGCGCCTTGCTGGAACAGGAACTGGCGATCGATGCGCAACGCACGGGCATTTTCGGCCATTCGATGGGAGGCCACGGCGCGCTGGTGCTGGCCCTGCGCAACCCCGCACTGTTCCGCTCCGTCTCCGCCTTCGCCCCCATCGCCGCGCCGAGCCAATGTCCGTGGGGCAAGAAAGCGTTTACGGGCTACCTGGGCAGCAACGAAGCCAACTGGCAGCCGTACGACGCCAGCGCGCTGATGCGCGGGCTGCAGGGCCGGCCGACACTGTTCCCCGAAGGCATCTTGATCGACCAGGGCCTGGCCGACAAATTCCTGCCCGAGCAACTGTTCCCCGAGGTGTTCGAAGCGGCATGCCGCGACGCCGGCCAGCCCTTGCGGCTGCGCCGTCATGCCGGCTACGACCACGGCTATTACTTCATCGCCAGCTTCATGGAAGAGCACGTGCGCTTCCATGCGCGGAACTTGCGCGCCCTTGGCTGAAGCACTTGCCTGATGCCCTTGCCTGATGCACTTGCCTGACGCATTTGCCTGACGCACTTGCCGATTGAGTTACTGCGCCGTGCTGGTATGCCCGTTGAAATGGCGCGTGTACCAGTCCGTGGCCAGCAGGGCCGCCTGGTGGCGCGTGTCGGGGCCGCCAGGTGCGGCGATCTGTTCCAGCTGCTTGTCGCAGCGCAAGGTGGCAAACGCCATGCGGTTCAGGCCGGCCACGTCGGGGTCGCGCCCGCCCACGATCAGCAACGATGGCACGCGCACGTTTTCCAGCGCCGCCTTGCCCGCCATTTCCACCTGGCCATCGCACACGGCCAGCGCGGCGATCTCCGCGCTGCGCCAGGCCGCCAGCTGCATCACGACAGCCGCACTGGTGCCATAGCCATACAGGCCGCAGGGCAAGCGTCGGGTGGACGGGTCGATTTGCAGCCAGCTCAGGGCTTTTTCCAGCTGGCGCGCCAGCAGCACGATATCGCTGCGCACGAAGTAGGCGTGGCCATTGCTGCCGCCGCCAGGCTCGATACCGCCCTGATCGAAGCGCAAGGTGGCGATGCCCGCTCGCAAAAAATCCTGGGAAGTGGCGTGGCTGGAGGCGCCCAGATAGTCGCTATCGGCGCCCGCGCCGTGGGCAAACAGGACGATGCCCACGGGCCGCTCGGGCATTTCAAGCACGCCGTCCATTTGAAGTTCATCGGCCGTGATGCTGACAAATTGTTCTTGCATGGCTGCCTCCGCTATCGAGCTGAAATCAAGCTGCTATTGCACAGATTTTGCGCTGATCTTGCCGGAACGGGCACCGCCTGCGCGCCCTGAGCGGCAAGCCTCAGTGTACCAGCCTGCGTCCGTTCGCGCGCGGCGCACGTCAAATTCGCCCTGCGCCCGCATCAGACGGCGCCGTACCGGTCCAGTCCCTTCAGCACGGCTTCCGGACGGATCGGCAAATGCCGCACGCGCGAGGCCACGGCGGCGAAGATGGCGTTGCCGATCGCGGGCGCCACAGCCGTCGTGGGCGGCTCGCCCATGCCCGTCGACGTTGCCGTGCTGGCAACGAATTCAATGTCGAGCTCGGGCACGTCGGCCATGCGCAACGGCGTGTAAGTGTTCAGGTTGGTATCCTTCACTTCGCCATTGAGGAAAGCCGTGCCTTCGTGCAAGGCCATGCTCACGCCCCACAAAGCGCCCCCTTCCGCCTGCGCCAGCGCGCCGTCGGGATCGACGATGCTGCCCGCGTCGATCACCATGAACAGCTTTTCGACTTTCACCATGCAAGTGCTGCGGTCCACTTTCACCCGGGCAACGCAGGCCGTCCAGGTGGGCATGTCGCGTTCCTGGCCGAACGTGGCGGCGATGCCCAGGCCCGTGTCGGGCGGCATGGCCGTGCCCCAGCCCGCCTTGTCCGCCACCCGCCGCAGCACGTGGGCCAGGCGCGCGGCGCCGCCGACGGCATTCGGCGCGCTGCCCGCATTGCGCCCCGTCGCCTGCAGCAAGGACAAACGAAACGCCAGCGGGTCGACCTTGGCCGCCTGCGCCGCCTCGTCCATGAAACTTTCCACTGCCCAATTCGTCCAGCCCGGCCCCACGGAGCGCAACCAGCCGGGGCGGAAACTGCTGTTGGCCAGGTCGTTCGACACGGCCCGCACGCGCTGCGCGCCCACCGCATACCAGTGGTCGGCGCCGGCGATGGCGAACGGGTCGTACGGATGGCCCTGCTTATCCTTGGCCAGCAAGGCGGGGATCATCGCTTGCGTGGGCCAGCCCGCGCTGGCCTCATGCACCATCGCCGACACCTTGCCGGCCTCGTCGAACGCCATGCGCACGTGCTGCACGGACGGCGAACGGGGCGAATCGAAACGGGCATCGTCGGCCCGCGTGCAGATCATCTTGACGGGGCGCCCCACGGCTTGCGCCGCCAGCGCGGCCGGCACGCAATAATCGCCGTTCAGGCGCCGACCGAAGCCGCCGCCGAGCAGATAGGTATGCAGCATGACCTTGCTCTCCGGCACCTTCAACGCCTGCGCCAGCACGGGCAGGATCAGCGATTGCCATTGATTGCCTGCATGGATATGCCAGACGCCGTCGACTTCCTGCGCCAGCGCGTTCACGGGTTCCAGCTGGAAATGCAGCACGGTGCTGGTCGTGTAATGGCGTTCCAGTTGCAGGCTGGCATCCTTGAACGCTTGCTCCACGCCATCATCGTCGACCACGCGCGCGCCCAGGCCCGCATCGGCCAGCTGCTTGCCCGCATAGCTGACGATGTCCTGCTCCGACACGTGGGCCGCCGCGCCGGCCCGCCATTTCACCTGCACCAGGTCGGCCGCGCGCATGGCGGCCGCATACGTTTCGGCCACCACCATGACCCAGCCGGGCACCGTGCCGCTGGGGTCCTGCAGCGCCACGCTGCGCAGATAGCCGTTCACTTTCTTTGCCGCCGAGTCGTCGATGGAGACCACCCTGGCACCGTAGCGCGTGGGCGGGATCTTCGGACGCGCGTACAGCATGCCCTCCACCTGCGCATCGATGCCGTACACGGCCGTGCCATTGATTTTCGCGGGGATATCGAGCGCCTGCACCTGCTGGCCGATCAGCCTGCGCTGCTGCGGCGTTTTCAGCACGATGGCTTTCAGTTGCTCGGGCGTGTACTGGCGCGCCAGCTTGCCACGGCGCACGATGTCGCCATAGCTGATCGAGCGCCCCCGGCCATGCACGACGCCCAGCCGGGCGTGGCAGGCGGACACGGGCACGCGCAGCAGGCGCGCGCCCTCCTCGACCAGCGCGAGGCGCCCGGCCGCGCCGGCTCGGCTGAGCGGATCGAAGTTCTGCCAGACGGACCAGCTGCCGCCCGTCACCATCAAGCCCCATTTCGGGTCCGTGTCCACGTAATGCAGGCGTACCTTGCTCCAGTCCGCTTCCAGCTCTTCGGCAACGATGCGCGCCAGGGCCGTGCCGATGTGCTGGCCCATTTCCGCCTTGGCGATATTGACGGTGACGATGCCCTCCCGGCCGATCTGGAACCAGATGCTGGGATCGAACTCGGGCGCGGTGGACTTTGTCGGCGGCGCGGGCGCCGCCTTGCCTGCGGCCGATGAGCTGTCCGCGCGCAGGAAGGCCAGGGTAAACCCCGTGCCGGCGGCGGCGATCAGGAAGCCGCGCCGGCCCGGCGAAGGAGCGCGGGTCCCTGAATTTTCTTTCGGCAACTTAAACACCGGGCGCCTCCTGCATGCCGGCCGCCAGCTTGATCGCCTTGCGGATGCGCACATACGCCATGCAGCGGCACAGGTTGCCGCTCATGACGGCATCGATATTCGCATCGGTCGGCTGCGGATAGTCCTTCAACAAGGTAGCCGCCTGCATGATCTGGCCCGACTGGCAATAGCCGCACTGGGGCGCCTGCGTGGCAAGCCACGCGCGCTGCAGCGGATGCGTGCCGTCCGGAGACAAGCCTTCGATGGTGGTGATGGCGCAACCGGCCACGGCGGCAATCGGCGTGATGCACGAGCGCATGGCGCGCCCATCGACGTGCACGGTGCAGGCGCCGCACATGCCGATGCCGCAGCCAAACTTCGTGCCTTTTAAATGGGCTTCGTCGCGCAGCACCCACAGCAGGGGTGTTTCGGCGTCGGCCTCGGTGCCGAAGGGCTGGCCATTGACGGTAATGTTATACATAAATATTTAAGACACTTTCAAGTATCACTTGCCGGCGCGTGCGCGTGCCACGGCCGCTTCCAGGTTCGTCCAGGCCGGCTGGTGGCTGCGGCTGCGGCGCAGATAGGCAGCCAGGTTGGCCACGTCGTTGTCCGTCAGCGAGGCGGCAAAGCCCGGCATCAGCACGCCGGACATGGCTTCGTCCTTGCCGATGCCATGCAATATCACCTGGATCAGGTTGGCGGGATCGGGCGCGCTGACGGCGCTGTTCAGGCTCAGTTCCGGGCGCAAGGCCGCGGGTTTTCCATCGCTGTTCGAATGGCACGACGCGCAGGCGGCCACGTACAGGCTGGCGCCACGGTCGTTGTCGACCAGGCTGACGCGCTGCGAGCGTTCGATGCCGGCTTTCACCACGGCCTCCGCATCCACCTTGCGCTGCTCGACCCCGGCCACGCCGGCAAAATACACGGACAAGGCACGGATATCGCTGTCGGGCGACGCGCCCATGCCTTCGTGCACGACGGCCGACATGGGACCTGCCGCCACGCCGTGCAAGGCCGTCGCCCCCGTGCGCAAAAAGGCGTACAGCTCGTCCTGCGTCCACGGCAGGGGCGCCGTGTTGGCGCTGGTCAAGGCCGGCGCATACCAGTGGTCGATGGACGCGCCCAGATAGGCCGAACCGGCAAGCTCGGCGCCCAGCGTATTGCGCGGCGTGTGACAGGCGGCGCAATGGGCCAGACCCTCGGCCAGATAGCGGCCCCGGTTCCAGTCCAGCCCTTGCGCGGGGTCCAGTCGATAGCTGGCCGGCTTGAAAAACAGCAGCTTCCAGCCCGCCTGCAAGGGGCGCAGGTTCAAGGGGAACGGCACGCTGTTGGCGGGCGCCGCCGCGTACACGGGCGGGAGCGTCATGAAATACGCGTACAGGGCCGTCAGGTCGGCGTCCGAAACGAGGTTGAAATGGGTGTACGGAAAGACGGGATACAAATGCGCGCCATCGCGGCCCACGCCTTCGCGCATGGCGCGCTGGAAGGCGGCCAGCGACCAGCGGCCGATCCCCGTCTGCCTGTCGGGCGTGATATTCGTCGCATAGATCGTGCCGAACGGCGTGGCCAGGCCGTGCCCGCCCGCGTACTCGGCGCCGCCCCTGGCCGTATGGCAGGCGGCGCAATTGCCCATGCCGGCCAGGATGCGGCCCCGCTCCACCACTTGCGGCGAAAAGGCCGTGGCGGCGGGCGGATCGATGGGCGCCAGCGCGGGGCGCCAGTAATACAGGTAGGCGGCCAGCGCCGCGACGATGAGCAATGCCAGCGACAGCAGCAGGCCGGTGAGGATTTTCTTGAGCAAAACAGGAACCAATGAAAAGTAAAGGCCAGGGTAAAAGCAAGGCGCACGGACCGCCAGCCAATGGCGGCCGCAACAAGGCCACAGTGACAATCTTACCGCGATTGTGACTTGTTGTATGTACGCAATGACACGGAGGTCGTGCCGCAGGCGGGCTGCGCCTTATAATCAGCGTTTCAGCACGCCGCCGCTTCTTCATGCATACCGTTACCATCATCCTCATCCTCGTGTTGACCGTCGTCCTGTGCGGCTTTCTCGCCCGCTCGCGCTGGGTCAAGCTGCCGCTGCCGCTGATCCAGATCGCCGGCGGTACGGGATTGGCCCTGTTTGGCGTGCAAGTGCCGCTCGATCCCGACATCTTCTTCCTGCTCTTCATTCCGCCGCTGCTGTTTCTCGATGGCTGGCGCATTCCCAAGGGCGCCTTCTTTTCCGACGCGCGCTCGATCCTGATGCTGGCCATCGGCCTGGTGCTGTTTACCGTGCTGGGCATGGGTTTCTTCATCGACTGGCTGATCCCCAGCGTGCCGCTGGCCGTCGCCTTCGCGCTGGGCGCCATCCTCTCGCCGACGGACCCCGTGGCCGTCTCGGCCATCGCGGCCGGCAACCCGATCCCGCCGCGCCTGATGCACATCCTCGAAGGCGAATCCTTGCTCAATGACGCTTCGGGCCTGGTCTGCTTCACGTTTGCCGTGGGCGCCATGATGACGGGCGGCTTTTCCATCGGCGCCGCCTCGCTGAGTTTCCTGCAGGAAGCGGGCGGCGGCATCGTCATCGGCCTGGGCATCTCCTGGGGCGTGGGCCTGGCGAATAAATGGCTGGTGAGCAAGGTTGGCGAAGAGCCTGGCCTGCAAATCCTCATCAGCATCCTGATCCCGTTCGCCGCCTACCTGGGCGCCGAGCAAATCCACGGCTCCGGCATCCTGGCCGCCGCCACGGCGGGCGTGTCCATGCATTATGCCGACCTGATCGGCCGTCCGCTGGCCGCCACGCGCACCCAGCGCAAGGCCGTCTGGGATACCGTGCAACTGGTCTTGAATGGCGTGATCTTCGTCATGCTGGGCGCGCAACTGCCCGCCACCGTGGCCGGCTTGCCCGCCGCCTCCATGGAGGTAGGCGCCGGCAGCGCCTGGAAATTGCCGCTGTTCGTCATCGCCATCACGATAGGGCTGACCTTCATGCGCTTCCTCTGGGTCTTCATCTCGATGAAACTGACCCTGTTCAAGCACCACAAGAAGGTGGCGGGCGAGCCGAAGGACGCGGCGCTGCTGGCGCGCCCCAGCCTGCGATTGCTGCTGGTGGCGTCGTTCGCGGGCGTGCGCGGCGCGCTGACCCTGGCCGGCATACTGACCCTGCCCTTGTTCCTGCCCGACGGCACGCGCTTTCCCGCGCGCGACCTCGTCATCTTCCTGGCCATGGGCGTGATTTTGCTGTCGCTGCTGCTGGCCAGCGTCACCCTGCCCCTGCTGACCAAGGGCCTCGTATTCGCGCCGCCCGCGCGCCGTTCGACGGAAGAGCGCAATGCCCGCGCCGCCGCCGCTGAAGCGGCCATCGCGCGGCTGGAAAAAGTGTGCGAAGGCATCGACAAGAATGACAAGCAGCAAGTCGTCACGGAGGCGGCCAACCGCCTGATCGAAGCCTACCGGCGCCGCCTCGCCTATGGCGAAAGCAGCAACGACGAGGCGATGCGCTTGCAGGAACTGGCCAAAGCCGAACGGGCGCTGCGCCTGGAAGCGCTCAATGCCGAGCGCGACGAGCTGTTCCGCCGCCGCATCTCGGGCGAACTGGACGACACCATCCATTTGCGCCTGCTGCGCGAAATCGACTTGCTGGAAGCGACACTGGAAGAATAGCAACACTTTAGCGCGCCACGGCAGTGTTGATAAGTAATTCTCATGGTAAAGAATGCAAGTTTTCACATTCGTGTTTATAATGCAAGGTTTATGGCGTCATGCCGTGATTTACTTTCAACACGGACTTCCGTACAGTCTGTGTTGCTGAGTAACTATTTGAATAGCCACCGACCTGCATAAAGACACCGACGCCGTGCCCTCCTCCCCCCGCCACCGGCAGCGCTCCACGCCGTCCGTCCTGCCCGCTGTCGTGCTGCTGGCCGCGCTGCTCGCCTGCGCTGCGCTGGCGCCGTGCGCGGCGTGGGCGCAAGCGGGCGCGGCGGCCGACGCCAGGCGTCCGGCCGAAGTGGCCCAGGTCCTGTTTGGCATCATCAGTTATGTGCGCTGGCCCGTGGCGCGCCAGGAAGTGCGCGTCTGCATGCTCGGAACACCCCGCTACGGGGCGGCCATCGTCGACACGCCAGCCTCCAGCCTGGGACCGCGCATCCGCGTGAAAATTCCGCCGCCGGCAAGCGCGGCCAGCGAATGCGACGTCGCCTACCTGGGCAGCCTGCCCGAGAGCGAACGCGAGCATCTGCTGGCGCAGATCATCGGCAAACCCATCCTGTCGGTCGCCGAGCCCGGCACGTCGTGCGCCGTGGGCACCATGTTCTGCCTGCGCCTGAACGAGGCGCAGATCGGTTTTGACGTCAATCTCGACGCCATCGCCCGCAGCGGTCTGCGCGTGCATCCGAACGCCTTGCAAATTGCACGTCGCAAGGGACCGCCGCCATGAGCGCCCGCATGAGCAACAAGCCTGCCCGCAAGCCCCGCCCCACGCTCGACAGCGTGCTGCGGCGCGCCCACCTGAGCGTGTCGCTGATCGCCGTGCTGGCGGCCGGCCTGACCCTGACGGCCGTGGCGCTGCTGGCCCTGCGCGTGTATTCGGACCAGAACCTGCGCCTGGTGGCCCGTTCGATGAGCTACACGGTGGAAGGGGCCGTCGTCTTTGGCGACTCCCTGGCCGCCAGGGAAGCGCTGGCCCTGATCGGCGTCAATGAAGATATCGACCAGGCGCAGGTGAGCGACCAGGCCGGCAAGGTGCTGGCCCGCTGGGAACGGGGCGAGCACGGCACGCGCTACTACATCGAACGCGCGCTGACGGGCTGGATGCTGCCCGATTCGCTGACCTTCCCCATCACGCGCAACGAACAGGCGATCGGCAGCATCAGGCTGGTGCCGCACAGCCGCAGCCTGCTGCCCTTCCTGCTCAGCGGCCTGACCTGCCTGCTCGCTTGCCTGGTGCTGAGCCTGGTCGTCGCCGTGCGCCTGTCGCGCAGCATGGAAACGGAGATCACGTCGCCGCTGCGCCACCTGGCGGAAACGGCCCACCGCGTGCGGCGCGACCGCTCGTTCGAACTGCGCGTGCCGCCCGCCAATATTGCCGAGCTGAACCAGATCAATGACGACTTCAACGCCCTGCTCGACGAACTGGAAGCGTGGCAAAGCCACCTGCAGAAGGAACACGCTTCGCTGTCGCACCGCGCCAACCACGACAGCCTGACGGGCCTGTCGAACCGCGCCTTCATGGAAGCGGAACTGGAACGCGCCATCCTCGAAGCGCGGGTCGGCAATGGCAAGGTGGCCGTGCTGTTCCTCGACAGCGACCGGTTCAAGTACATCAACGACACCTTCGGCCATGCCTCGGGCGACCGCGTACTGGTGACGATCGCCGCGCGCATCAAGCAGCAATTGCGCGAGGGCGACCTGGTGGCGCGCCTGGGCGGCGACGAATTCGCCATCGTGCTCAAGCCGCTGCGCAACAGCAGCGACGCCATGCACATCGCCGACAACATCATCGCCGCCATGGCGCAAGCCATTGAACTGCCCACCGGCAACAGCATCGTCAGCTCGCTGACCATCGGCGTGGCCGTCTTCCCCGATCACGCCATCGACGCCGTCTCGCTGGTCGGCGCGGCCGACGAAGCCATGTACCGCGCGAAGCAGGCGCAGCGCGGCACGCGCCAGGTGGCGCGCCTGCCGCAACCCCATATTCACCCCTGAACCAAGGAGCAACACCATGCAATTCATCTACAAGCAATTACGCCGCGGCTTACTCGGCCTGTTCATGCTGGGCCTGCTGGCCGCCTGCCAAAGCACGCCAGAGACCAAGCCGCTGTTCAGCCCCGAGCAAGTCGCCACCCTGAAAGAGCAAGGCTTCAACCAGACCGACGAAGGCTGGGAACTGAGCTTTACCGACAAGCTGCTGTTCGAATTCGACGCCGCCAAGCTGACGCCGCCGAGCCGCATGGCCATCCAGAAAATCAGCGCCGCCCTGCTGAAAGTGGGCATCACGCACATGCGCGTGGAAGGCCATACGGACAACGAAGGCACGGAAGCCTACAACAACAAGCTGTCGCTGGCGCGCGCCAACGTGGTGGCCGACGCCATGAGCGCATCGGGCATTCCACGCGATAACATCAGCGTCAAGGGGCTGGGCATGAGCAAACCGGTAGCCTCGAATGCCAGCAAGACGGGCAAGGCGGAAAACCGCCGCGTCACCGTCATCGTCTCGGCCCCTTGACCATGGGCGTGCCCGCCGTGCGCTGGGTCGTGATGGGTGTGTCCGGCTGCGGCAAGAGCGCCGTCGGCAGCCTGCTGGCCGAGGCCTTGCATGTGCCCTACGTGGAAGGCGACGACGTGCATTCCCCGGAAAACGTGGCCAAGATGGCCGCCGGCATCGCGCTCGACGATGCCGACCGGGCCGGCTGGCTGGCCGCCCTGCGCGACCGGATCGCCACGGCCCGCGCGCAAGGCAGCGGCCTCGTCGTCTCCTGCTCGGCCCTGAAGCGCGCCTACCGCGACGTGCTGCGCGAAGGCGACCCGGCCCTGCGCTTCGCCCACCTGGACGGCCCGCGCGCCGTGCTGGAAAACCGCTTGCAGCGCCCCGGCCATTTCATGCCGGCCAGCCTGCTCGACAGCCAGCTGGCCACCCTGCAGCCGCTGCAAGCGGACGAAGCCGGCATGGTGCTCGACATCCGCCAGCCGCTGGCCGTGCTGGTCGCACAGATCCTGCAAGCGCCCTGACAGGCAGCCGCGCGGCTGGACAGCCCGCGGCCCCCTGTGTAGACTGGCGCGCACTTTCATGAGGGATTTCTATGAGCACACCAACGACAAAACCAGCACCGGGCCCGGAATTCTGGGAACGCGCCGACCAGGTCATCGCCCTGGCCAATGAACAATGCATGCACAGCGGCGGCAATGAAGTGGCCACCTCGCTGCTGTACGCGGCCGCCCGCTTCAACGCCTTCCTCGTCGCCAGCAAGAGCAACGACGTGGCCAAGATGCAGGAAGAGAAGGAAGGCGCCGTGGCCTTCTTCACGGAACAGTACAAGCGCATGCTGACCGACAACTTCAACGACTACATCACCAACTTCGACAAGTACACGCAACCGTCGTCGGCCCCCAAGGGCTGATGTCCGCAGCCAGCCTGGACGGCCACCGCGCCCGCGCCACCCATGCCGGCAGCGTACTGGACGGCACGGTGCGCTATGCACCAGTGCAATCGCTGTGGCTGCTAGCCATGCTGGCCGGCGCCGTGACGGGCGCCCTGTGCTTCTTCAGCTGGGCCGGCCTGCTGCTGTTTGCGGCCGGCACGGCCGTCGTCCTGCTGTTCGGCCACTCGCTGGGCAGCCACCGCAAGCTGATCCACGACAGCTTTGCATGCCCCCAGTGGCTGGAATATGCGCTCGTCTACCTGGGCGTGCTGGTGGGCCTCAGCGGCCCGCTGGGCCTGCTGCGCCAGCACGAGCTGCGCGACTATGCGCAGCGCCTGCCCGCTTGCCATCCCTATCTGCGCCACGGCGCCGGCTTCTGGCGTGATGCCTGGTGGCAATTATTCTGCCGCCTGGAACTCGACCACCCGCCCCACATCGCCATCGAGCCGCGCATCGCGCTCGACCGCTTTTACCGTTTCCTGGAAAGAAGCTGGATGCTGCAGCAATTGCCGTCGGCCGTGCTGTTCTATGCCTGGGGCGGCTGGGGCTTCGTCTGCTGGGGTGTCTGCGCGCGGGTCAGCGCCGGCGTGCTCGGCCATTGGCTGATCGGCTACTTCGCCCACAACCATGGGCACATGCACTTTCATGTCGACGGCGCCGCCGTACAAGGCAGGAATATCCGCCTGACGTCGCTGCTGACCATGGGCGAATGCTGGCACAACAACCATCATGCGTATCCGGGCTCAGCCAGGCTGGGCCTGCTGCCGGGCGAATGGGACCCGGGCTGGTGGATGCTGCTGCTCTTGCGGCGCCTGGGCCTCGTGTCAGGCCTGCGCCTGCCGCACGACCTGGCGCCGCGGCCGGAACTGCGCCGCCTTGATGGCGCTGGCGGTCAGGCGTCGCCGCCGCCGGCCAGATAATTGTTCTTGACGCGCACATAATGCTCGGCCGAATAGCGCAGGTAGGCGATCTCCGCCTCGGTCAGTGCGCGCACCTTGGCGGCGGGCCGGCCCACATACAGATGGCCGCTTTCCAGCACCTTGCCCGGCGACACCAGGCTGCCCGCGCCCAGCATCACGTGCTTTTCCACCACCACGTCATCCATGACGATGCTGCCCATGCCGATCAGGCATTCGTCGCCAATCGTGCAGCCGTGCAAGATCACGGAATGGCCGATGGTCACGTAGTTACCGATGGTCAAGGGCGAACCATCGGGCTTGGCCGCATTCCTGTGCGACACGTGGCCCATGGAAAAGTCCTGGATATTGCTGCCCTCGCCGATGACGATGCGGTTGACGTCGCCGCGCAGCACGCTGTTGCACCAGATGGAACAGTCGTCGCCGATCTGCACATCGCCAATCACTTGCGCCGTGTCATGCAGGTAGACTCTTTCGCCCAGCACAGGACGGGTATTCAGGTAGGAACTGACAGGCATCGCTTTCTCGCTTTTCATTAATTAGTAGACATTCACACCCAGCCGGCCGCCAGCGCAAAAATCGCCAGGCCATGGGCCAGCGATGCACCCAGCAAGCCGGCACGGCAATATACCAGCCCCGCCACCACGCCTTCGATCACGGTGAACACGAGGATGGGCGCGCCCACCTGCGTGACGGTGGTGGCGAGAAAGGCGTGGCACAGGCCGAACAGCAGGCCCGACACCAGCGCCGCGCGCCAGGCGGGCAGCCAGGCGCGCAATTGCTGCTGCAGCAAGCCGCGGAACAGCAATTCCTCATAGCAGTTGGCCGCCAGCGCAAAACCCAGCAGCATGGGCAGCGTGGATGGCGCGACGGGCGGCAAGGACGGCAAGCCGAACGCGGCTTTCAAGCCCATCGCCAGCGCAACGATCACGCACGCGCCCGCCACGGCGAGCAGCACGGACAGGGCTGGCCGCATGCCCAGCCAGCGGATCTGGCCGCGCGCCTCACTTTCCAGCCAACAAGTACTTGCCACCAGCCCCAGTGACATGGCGCCCAGCGCCAGCAAGACCGGCGGCGGCGCCGTGAAACGCAAGCCGCCCGCCGCCACTTGCCAGTAACCGTGCGCCGTCATCGCGTCGCGCGCCAGCACGAAAAACAGGATATGCACGAGCACGCGCAGCAGCGGCACCGTCCGGGGAGCGGCCAGCAGCAAGGCGGCGCAGACGAGGAAGGCAGGCGTGATCGCCAGCAGATACTGCGCCAGGGAAGTCAGGTCGTCCATCGTTCACATCGGAGAAAGTACGGTGCCAACGGGCACGGGCGCAGCAATTGTATGCGCCGCCTGGCAACATGGGCAACCTGTCTTGCTATGCCGCCTTGCGCCAGCCATGCATCAGCCCATGCGCCGCCAGCCCCGCCGCCAGTCCCCACAGGGCGCCGCCCACGCCCAGCAGGGTCACGTTCGCGGCCGTGGCCAGGAAAGTAATCAGGGCCGTTTCGCGCATGCGCGCGTCCGCCATCGCCTGCGCCAGGCTGTTGCCGATGGCGCCCAGCAGGGCCAGGCCCGCCAGCGCCGTGATGAAGGGGCGCGGCAGGACCATGAACAGGCTGGCCAGGGTCACGCCAAAGATGCCCACGAGGATGTACAGCACGCCGCACGCCAGGCCCGCCACATAGCGCTTCGACGGGTCCGCATGGGCATCCTTGCCCGTGCAGATGGCGGCCGTGATGGCGGCCACATTGAAGGCGTGCGCGCCGAACGGCGCCATGAGCAGCGAACCGAGGCCCGTCACCGTCAAAATCGGATTGGCGCTGACGGCGTAGCCGTCATTGCGCAGCACCAGCATGCCGGGCATGTATTGCCCCGTCAGCGTAATCAGGAACAGGGGCAGCGCCACGCCCAGCAGCGACGCCACGGAAAAGCGCGGCATCTCGAACACGGGTGCGGCCAGGGCCAGTTCGATGCCTTGCGCATCGATGCGCCCCTGCGCCAGCAGCAGGGCCAGGCCGATCAGCATGATGCCCACCACGGCAAAACGTGCCGTGAAACGGCGCAGCACGGCGTACGACAGCAGCAATACGACGACCAGCACCGGGTCGGCGCTGGCGCCGCCAAACGCGTTGACGCCAAACTGCAGCAAGATGCCGGCCAGCAATCCCGCCGCGATGCCGCCCGGTATCAGCCGCACCAGACGCTCGAAGGCGCCGGACATGCCCAGCACAATGAAGGCGATGGCGGAAATGATATACGCGCCGATCACCTCTGCATACGGCGTATGCGGCATGACGGTGGCCAGGAAAGCCACGCCGGGCGTGGACCAGGCCGTGATGATGGGAGCGCGGTAGCGGTAGCTGAGCCAGATGCCCGTCACGCCCACGCCGATGCTCAGCGACCAGACCCAGGACGCCGTCTGCGCAGCGCTCAGCTGGGCCAGCTGGGCCGCCTGGAACACCAGCACGAAGGTGCCGCCATAGTTGACGAGGACGGAGATGAAGGCCGCCATGGCGGGGGACGCCAGGTCGCGCCAGCGCGCCCGGTCGGCCATCGCGGCGGTGGTGGTGGTTGCTGTCATGTGTATGCCCCTGCCATTGAAAGGGAGCATCTTAATGGTCGCATGGACTGCTCAGGCAGGCCAATTTCTTCACATACGGCAGACCACTTGCGCGCTCACCCCAGCGCGCGCGCCAGGCGGACGATGCCGCTGTCGATCTCGTGCGGCGTGAGCGCCGCAAAGCCCAGCAGCCAGCCGCCGCGTTCCGGCGGCGTCGCGTACAAGCGGCTCAGGCCAGGCAGCACGATGCCCGCCTGCGCCGCCAGGCGCAGCGTATCGAGCTCGTCCCTGCCTTCGTGCAGCAGACATGGCATCTGCAAGCCGCCCGGCGGCAGCTGCGCCGTGACGACGTGCGGCAAATGCCGCTGCACGGCCTGCGCCATCGCATCGCGGCGCACGGCGTAGACCTTGCGCATGGCGCGCACATGGGCCGCGAAATGGCCATCGGCGATGAAACGGGCCAGTGTCAGCTGGTCCAGCTGCGGCGTATGACCATCGAGAATGCTGCGCGCATACGTCATCGGTTTCACCAGCGCGGGCGGCAGCACCATGTAGCCGATGCGCAGACCGGGATACAGCGACTTGGCGAAGGTGCCCAGGTAAATCGTGCGCTGCTGTGCGTCGAGCCCCTGCACGCAAGCCGTCGGCAAGCCCGCGTAGTGAAACTGGCTGTCGTAATCGTCTTCGATGATCCAGCCCTGGCGCTCGGCCGCCCAGGCGGTCAGGGCCAGGCGGCGCTCGAGCGCCAGGGTGGCGCCCGTCGGGTATTGATGCGACGGCGTGACGTAAATCGTGTTGGCCCCGCTGCGGTCCGCGCGCAGGTGGTCGATGGACAGGCCATCGGCATCGACGGGCACGGGCACGATCTGCAATTGCGCCATCTCGAAGGCCTTGCGCGCGCCGAAGTAGCCGGGATCTTCCATCAGTATCGGGCCATGCGCATCGGCCAGCACCTGCGCGCACAGGTACAGGGCCTGACGCGTGCTGCTCAGCACCAGCACCTGGCCGGCCGTGGCCCGCGCGCCCCGCTCCAGGTTCACATAGTCGGCGATGGCCTGGCGCAGCGGCTCGGCGCCTTGCGGGTCGCCGTGCAGCAGCATGCCCGCATGGTGTTCGCCGGCCGCCTGGCGCCGCAAGCGCTCCCACACGTCGAGCGGAAAGGCCCGCGTTTCCGGCAAGCCCGTGGCAAACGCCTTCACGCTTTGCTGGTCGGCCACGCCGCCGCTGGCGAGTATCTGCGCGCCGCGCGCGCTGAGCGCCACCGGCTGCGCGGACAAGGACGGCAGCGTCGTCGCAGGCTTGCCCAGCAAGCTCGCGCCTATCGTCGGCGAGACGAAACTGCCCGATCCCGCCTGGCGCCGCAGATAGCCATCGAGGCGCAGCTGCGCATACGCCATTTCCACCGTGTCGCGCGACACGCCCAGCGATTGCGCCAGCGTGCGCGTGGCCGGCAGGCGCACGCCGGGCGCCAGCACGCCGTCGAGTATCAGCTGGCGCAGCGCGCGCTGCACGCGCACGCGCAGGTCGAGCGCCGCCAGTCCGGGAGCGGCAATGCGGATTTTCAGGGTGTCGAGTTCGAACTGCGGCGTCATATGGCCTTGGCGCGCGCCGCATCCACGGCCGCCATGCTGCTGGCCAGCGAAAAGCCGTGCTGCTGCAGCACCGCCACCAGCTGTTCGCCGGCGCAGCCCAGGCGCAGGTTTTCCGCCACCCAGTCCTGCCATTCGCGGCTGATGTCCGGCATCGGTTCATCGTCCAAGGTCAGACCGAGTATGCAGCTGGCCAGCAAGCCGTTGATGCGCTTCGTGTCGATCAGGTGCTGCACCACCGCGTGGCCCGAGTGGGGAAACGGATGCAGGGTGCAGCGGCCAAATGGCGCCAGGCGCTGTGCGTGCATGGCGTCGAGGTTGACCGATTCGCTGGCACTGCCTCCCGCGTTGGCCGCGTCAGGCCGGGTGCCGAACAGCAGGTGCATCCGCGTATATTCGGTGGCCCTGGCGCGGCACAGGGCCGCCAGGTCGTAATAACCGGAGGCCGGAGGATCCTGCGCCAGCGACTCCATCACGGGCAGCCAGCGCAGTTCGTGGTACAAACGCGCCTGCTGCACGTCGAGAAAAGACAGCGGCCCGAAGGCGACGATCTGCTGCGCCTCGAGCAGCAAGCCATACATGACGGCCGCGTACGCGCCCATGGACTGGCCGAGGGTGGTGACGGTACTTGGCGCGATGCGGCGCACGAGCTCGCGCAAGGCTTGCGCCGTTTCGTCGACATGATTGCCCAGCCCCGCGATGCGGCGGTGGTACCAGGCGTTGCCCGAATCGCGCACGAGTATCTTGTTCAGATGCTGGCCGCTGGCCTGCTCGAGCTTTCTCAGGCGCCCGTAAAAATCGAAGGCGGGACGCGTGGTCCACGAGACGAAGCCGAAGGCGATGACCAGCGGCGCGCCGGGAACGATGCGGTCGACCAGCACGTCGTCGCCAGTGGTGGCGACCAGTCGGTTATCCAGCGCTTGCGCTTCCAGCATCGGCCCGGCTCCCCGATCAAGGTTAAAACAATGGAAAGCATGAGTGTAATGCCAGGACTGGCAAAATGGAAACAATCGTCGCAGCGGTACGCCGGTCGGCGCGAAAAATCTGCTAGGCTGCAGGCATACCACCCATCACAGGAGCATCCCATGCTGCATCGCCTGACGCATCGTTTCAAATACCTGTGCCTCGCCGCTGCCATCGCCATGGCCGGCGGCTGCGCCGCCACCTCCGACAGCGCCAGGCCGGACACGGGCCTGACGCCCACGTACAGCCTGACGAATACCTACTGGAAGCTGACGGAACTCGATGGCGCCCCCGTGACGATGGCGCCCGGGCAGGAGCGCGAAGTGCGCATCACGCTCACCGACGATGGCAAGGTCCATGGTTTTACGGGCTGCAACCAGGTCATGGGCGGCTACACGCTGGCTGGCACGGCCCTGCGCTTCACGCAGCTGGCCGGCACCCGCATGGCCTGCCCGCCGCCGCTGATGCAGCTGGAAAGCGCCGTGCTGGCCAATTTGAACAGCGTGACGGGCTACCGTTTCGATGGCGAATACCTGATTCTGCTCAAGGATGGCGCGCCCGTGGCCCGCTTTGAATCGGTCTACCTGTGAAATAAAAACCGGCTGCCGTTACAATGGCTTCCAGCCCATCATCTGGAAGGAAGCCATGTCCGCACTGCCCTCGCCGTCGTCATCCCCAACACCATCGGCCGCCGGCCGCTACCGGGCTTTTCTTTTTGACATGGACGGCACCGTCATCAATTCCATCGCCGCCGCCGAACGCATCTGGGGCACCTGGGCGCAGCGCCAGGGCCTCGACGTGGCGGCCTTTCTGCCCACCATCCATGGCGCGCGCTCGGTCGACACCATCGCCAAGCTGCGCTTGCCCGGCGTCGATGCGCAGCGCGAATCGCAGGGCATCACGGATGCGGAAATCATCGATGTGGAAGGGATTATTGAAATCGCGGGCGCGCTGCGTTTTTTGACGTCGCTGCCGCCCGCGCAATGGGCCATCGTCACCTCGGCGCCGCGCGCGCTGGCCACGGCGCGCCTGAAGGCGGCCGGCATGCCGATACCCGCCATCATGGTGACGGCGGAAGACGTCAAGGCTGGCAAACCAAAACCCGATTGCTACCTGCTGGCGGCGGAAAAACTGGGCGTGGCGCCCGTGGATTGCCTGGTCTTCGAGGATGCCTCGGTCGGCATCGAAGCGGGCGAGGCGGCAGGCGCGAAGGTCATCGTCGTCACTGCCACGCATGCGCACCCGCTGGCCACGCGCCACCCGGCCATCGCCAGCTACGAGGGCATCGTGGCGACCGTCGATGGCGATGGCTTCATCGTGCTGGCGCAGTCATCTGACCCTGCGGCTGCAGCACCCGCGACAAGATAGCCTGCTCCAGCGCGGCGAAGGCCGCATGGCCGCGCTGACGCGGGCGCGGCAAGTCCACCCGCACATCCAGGGTGATCTGGCCATCCTCGATCAGCAGCACGCGGTCGGCCAGCGCCACCGCTTCGGCCACGTCGTGCGTCACCAGCACGGCCGTAAAGCCCCGCGCCAGCCACAACGACTCGATTAGCTGCTGCATCTCGATGCGCGTCAAGGCGTCGAGCGCGCCCAATGGTTCGTCCAGCAGCAGCAGTTGCGGCTCGTGCACGAGGGCGCGCGCCAGCGCTACGCGTTGCTTCTGCCCGCCCGACAGGGCCGACGGCCAGTCGTCCGCCCGCTCGGCCAGGCCCACCGTCCACAGCGAGGCGGCCGCCGCGCCGACGGAACGGGGCAGGCCCAGGGCCACGTTGTCGAGCACCGTCTTCCACGGCAGCAGCCGCGATTCCTGGAACATGATGCGGATGTCGGGCGCCCCGACACCGCTGCCGATGGCGACGCTGCCTTCATCGATGCTTTCCAGCCCCGCGATCGAACGCAGCAAGGTGCTCTTGCCGCAGCCGCTGCGTCCCACGATGGCGACAAATTCTCCCGCCTCGAGCTGCAGGTCAACGTTTTTCAGCACGGGGCGGCTGGTGTAGGATTTGCTCAGGTTTGCCAGTTCCAGGGGGACGCCACGCCGTTGCAAAGGGGTGGGTGGCGCCGTCTTCGCCTGCGGCGGCGCGCTGGCCGGGTCGTATTGCACGAAGTGCGACAAAAAGTCCGTTTCGATCTGGATGGGGGCAAGCAGCATGGTGTCCTCTTCAATCATTAGCGGTAAGCGGGATTCCAGCGCAGGCAGTGGCGCTCCAGCCGGCGCGAGAACATATCGGCCAGCTTGCCCAGCAAGGCGTACAGCAAAATCCCCACCAGCACCACGTCCGTTTGCAAGAATTCGCGCGCATTCATGGTCATGTAGCCGATGCCGGCCTGCGCCGAGATGGTTTCGGCGACGATCAGCAGCACCCACACGAGTCCCAGCGAAAAGCGCACGCCGACCAAGATGGAGGGCATGGCGGCCGGCAGGATCACGTCGCGGTACAAAGGCCAGCCGGACAAGCCATAGCTTTTCGCCATTTCGATCAAGCCCTGGTCGGCAGAACGGATGCCGTGGAAGGTGTTCAGGTAGACGGGAAAAAACACGCCGACGGCCAGCAGAAAGAGTTTCGCCGTCTCGTCGATGCCGAACCACAGGATCACCAGCGGAATCAGGGCCAATGCCGGGATGTTGCGCACCATTTGCAATGTCGTGTCGAGCAGGGTTTCCGCGTGGCGGAAGCTGCCCGTCAATAGGCCCAGCAGCAAGCCCAGTCCCGCGCCCACGGCGAAACCGACGGTCGCGCGCCACAAGCTCGTCTTCAGGTGCAGCCACAATTCGCCCGACACGGCCAGATGCCAGAAAGCCTTCGCCACGGCCCACGGCTCGGGCAGGATACGGCTCGACAGCCAGCCCCACTGCGCCGCCAGCTGCCAGGCCAGCAGCAGCGCCACGGGCAAGGCCCATGGCGCCAAGACATTCCGCCAGGGCGTGCCGGAAAGGCGCTTGACGGCGGCCGTCGCCATCTCAGGCCGCCTTTTTCTGCGGCGCGGCCGGTACGATATTGCTGGCCATGACTTCGCCGAAGGGGCCGCTCAAGGACTGTTCGCCCACGGCCTTGCCCTTGCCCAGCAGCGGGAACACCAGTTCGGCGAAACGGTACGACTCTTCCAGGTGCGGGTAGCCCGAGAAAATGAAGGTGTCGATACCCAGGTCCGCGTATTCCTGCATGCGCGCCACCACGGTCGGACCGTCGCCCACGAGGGCCGTGCCAGCGCCGCCGCGCACCAGGCCCACGCCGGCCCACAGGTTGGGCGACACTTCGAGCTTGTCGCGCCGCCCGCCATGCAGCGCCGCCATCCGTTGCTGGCCCACGGAATCCATCTTGCCGAACGCCGCCTGCGCCTTGGCGATGATGTCGTCGTCCAGGTGGCTGATCAATTCATCAGCCGCGCGCCAGGCCGCTTCGTTGGTCTCGCGCACGATCACGTGCAATCGGATGCCAAACCGTACCGTGCGGCCTTTTTTTGCGGCACGCGCGCGGATGTCGGCGATTTTCTCGGCGACTGCGGCGGGCGGCTCGCCCCACGTCAGGTACACGTCCATCTGCCCGGCCGCCAGTTCGTGCGCCGGCTCCGACGAGCCGCCGAAATACAAGGGCGGATACGGTTTCTGCACGGGCGGATACAGGGTTTTCGCGCCCTTCACCTGGATATGCTTGCCCTCGAAATCGTAGCCGGCCGCGCCGCCCTCGCCCGCCAGGGTGGCGCGCCACACCTTGATGAATTCATCGGAAATCTCGTAGCGCTTGGCGTGGTCGGCAAACAGGCCGTCCGCTTCCAGCTCGCCCTGGTCGCCGCCCGTGACGACGTTGATCAGCAGGCGCCCGTTCGACAGGCGGTCGAACGTGGACGCCATGCGCACGGCCAGGCCGGGCGTGGACAGGCCGGGGCGCACGGCCACCAGGAATTTGAGCTTTTGCGTCACGCTGATCAGGGACGACGCCACCACCCACGCGTCTTCGCAGGAGCGGCCCGTCGGCAGCAGCACGCCATCGTAGCCCAGCGTGTCGGCGGCCACGGCCACCTGGCGCAAGTAATCGGCATCGACGGGGCGCGCGCCCTGCGACGTGCCCAGGTAGCGGCTGTCGCCATGGGTCGGAATAAACCAGAAGACATTCAATGACATGATATTTATTCCTTATTTTGCGCTGGTGGCCAGCTGGCGCGCCGGCAGCAGCGCATCCTTGACAAGGATGGGTTTCGGAATCAGCTTCAGAGCGGAAAACGCGTCGGCCACCCTTTGCTGCGAGGCGATGACGTCGGGCGACACGGGTTTGACGCCATACGCATAGCGCGTAGCGGCCAGCGCCACCACATCCTTGCCCAGCCCCGTCTGCGCCGACAGGATCGTCGCCACCTCGTCCGGATTGTTGCGGCCCCAGTCATCGACCTTGGCCACTTCATCGAGCACGATACGCAGGATCTCGGGATTTTTTTCCGCATACGTGCGCGAGGCGAGATAAAACTGGTAATTCGCCACCAGGCCCTTGCCATCGGCCAGCACGCGGGCGCCCAGCTGCTTTTCGGCGGCGGCCAGGAACGGGTCCCAGATGGCCCAGGCGTCCACGCTGCCCCGCTCGAAGGCGGCGCGCGCATCGGCCGGCGGCAGGAACACGGGCTGGATGTCGGCGTACGCGACGCCTGCCTTTTCCAATGCCTTCAACAGCAGGTAATGCACGTTCGAGCCCTTGTTCAGGGCGATTTTCTTGCCCTTCAAGTCGGCCAGGGTGCGCAAGCCCGAACCCTTGGGCACGACGATGGCTTCGCTGGCGGGCGACGCCGGCTCATTGCCGACATACACCAGGTTGGCGCCGGCCGCCTGGGCAAAGATCGGCGGCGCCTCGCCCACGGTACCGAAATCGATGCTGCCGACGTTCAAGCCTTCCAGCAGCACGGGGCCGGCCGGGAACTCCGTCCATTTCACGCCCACGCCCTGCTCGGCCAGGCGTTTTTCCAGGGTGCCGCGCCCCTTCAACAAGGTCAGGGTGCCGTATTTCTGATAACCGATGCGGACCTCCCCCTTGGCCTGCGCCTGCGCCGTGGCCGGCATGCCGGCCGCCATCACGCCGGCAGCGGCGGCAAACAGCAAGCCCAGAGTGGTACGGCGCGAGAGGCGTTGTGCGTGGCGGTGTGTCATGGCGGTTCCTTGGTCGGTGAATAATCAGGCGGCTTGATACTGAGGGGCGTAAGGCTGGTCTTGCAGCGAACGCACGGGTAACGAGATATCGACTGGCGCGGGCGGACGCCGGCCCTGCAGCACGAACAGGCCGGTGGACAGCTCCTCGATACCGGCCTGCACGCGCGCGGCGATCGGCGCGTCCAGGCTCAAGCCCCCCTCTTCGTGCCACGCCAGCTGCTGCGCATTCGCATAGATGCTGGTGAAGACCTGCTTGGCGCCCAGCGCATGCAGCACGGGGCGCAGCGCATAGTCGAGCGCCAGGGTGTGGGCGTGGCCGCCGCCCGTGGCCAGCGGCAGCACCAGCTTGCCGGCCAGGCCATCTTGCGGCAGCAGGTCGAGGAAGGCTTTCAGCAATCCTGTATACGACGCCTTGTAGATGGGCGTGGCGATCACGATGGCGTCGGCGTCGGCCACGGCGCGCACGGCGCGGGAGATCGCCGCGTCGTCATAGTCGGCCAGCAGCAGGGCGCGCGACGGCAGGTCGCGCACATGCAGCTTGGCGTAGCTGTGGCCTTGCAGCGCCAGCTGTTCGCCGATATGCAGCAGCAAACGGCTGGAACTCGATGGGAGTTGCGGGCTGCCGCCCAATAACAAGATGCTCATGTGATGCCCGTCCCTGTACGTGATGGTTTGATTTGGCTACTTGGATGCTTGCAGCCTATCGCCATCAGCGGCCCGATAAAACGAATGCTTTCGCGCTTCGATATGCGTTTTTTGTCTATCCGGGCCTGACGCCCCGCAAGCGAAGACGCTCCTCCCCGCATGGCTTTTTTCGCATATCCATGCGCGGTTTTCTTCGTATACGGCGCGCGCCCGGCGGTGCAATATCGGCCTCATCGTCTTTCTGGAATGTCACCCATGTCTAGCGTTTTTCTCCATGCCGCCCGTCCTCAGCCGCCTGTGCCGGAACCCCTGCAGGACGCCATCAGCATCGCCACGTTGCTGGCCGCGCGCCTGGCCGAAACGGCCAATGCCCGCGACCAGGCCGGCGGCCATGCGGCGCAGGAACGCGAATGGCTGCGCGATTCAGGCTTGCTGACCCTGTCGATTCCCGTGGAATTCGGCGGCCAGGGCGCGTCGTGGCCCCTCGTGTACCAGGTGATCCGCATCCTGGCGCGGGCCGACAGCGCGCTGGCGCATGTCTTCGGCTTCCACCATCTGCAGCTGGCGGGCCTGCAGCTGTACGGCAGCGCACAGCAGCAGCGCCGCCTGCTCACCCTGACCGTCGACGAGCGCCTGTTCTGGGGCAATGCCCTCAACCCGCTAGACAAGCGCGTCACAGCCAGCGACAGCGGCGACGGCTACGTCCTCGACGGCATCAAGAGCTTTTCTTCCGGTTCCGTCGGCTCCGACTGGCTGACCGTCTCCGCCTGGCACGCGCCCACGCAGACGGCGCTGATCGGCGCCCTGCCCACGCGCCAGGATGGCGTGACCGTGCAGGCGGACTGGGACGCCTTCGGCCAGCGCCAGACGGACAGCGGCAATGTGCATTTCCAGGCCGTCGCCCTGCCGCGCGAGCTGGTGCTGCAGGCGCCCGCGCAGGCCGCCACGCCGCAAGCCACCGTGCGCTCGCAGATCGCGCAGCTGATCATGGCGAATTTATACCTGGGCATCGCCGAAGGCGCGTTCGAGGCGGCGCGCCGCTACACGGGCGAGCAGGCGAAAGCCTGGTTTGCCTCGGGCGTGGCGCAAGCGACGGATGACCCTTTGCTCCAGCACCGCTACGGCCAGCTGTGGCTCTTGCTGCGCCCCGCGCAGGTGCTGGCCGATGCGGCGGCGCAGGAACTGGAAGCCGTATTCCGCAAGGGCGCGCTGGTGACGGCGCGCGAACGGGGCTTGCTGGCCGTGGCCGTGGCCGAGGCGAAGTGCCTTGCGCACAAGGCGGGACTGGAGATCAGCAGCCAGATGTTCGAACTGACGGGCGCGCGCTCCACCTCGGCCCAATACGGCTTCGACCGTTACTGGCGCAACGTGCGCGTGCATACCCTGCACGACCCCATCGACTACAAGCTGCGCGACCTGGGACGCTTTGCCTTGACCGGCACGGTGCCCGAGCCGACGGCATATTCGTAAAACCACGGCCTGGGCGAATCGATACATTTGCGCCGCAGGCAATTTAACGGACTTCCGGGGTCAGACCCGGCGGGTCTGACCCCAGTTCTTCACTAAGCAGGAGTTAACATGACCATCGCCCGCCGCAGCATCGTCCTCACCGCCCTGACCCTGGCCTTGACGGCCAGCTTCGCCCACGCCAAAGACCCGAAAGAGATCACCATCGGCACCAGCGCCGGGCCGTACGCGGACCAGATCAAGCTGGGCATCAAGCCTATCCTGGAAAAACAGGGCTACAAGGTCAAGCTGGTCGAGTTCAACGATTACATCCAGCCAAACTTCGCGCTGGCCGAGGGTTCCTTGGACGCCAACGTGTTCCAACACATCGTCTACCTGAAAAAATTCGCGCTCGAGCACAAGCTGGCCCTGACGGACCTGATCACGATCCCCACGGCGCCGATCGCCATCTACAGCAAGAAGCACAAGACCCTGGACGACGTGAAGGAAGGCACGACCGTGGGTTTGCCGAACGATCCGACCAACCAGGCGCGCGCGCTGGTACTGCTGGACCAGCTGGGATGGATCAAGCTGCGCGCCAGCTTCGACCCCGTGCGCGCGTCGGAAAAGGATATCGCCGTCAACACGAAGAAAATCAGGCTGCTGCCGCTGGAAGCGGCGCAGCTGCCACGCTCGCTGGGCGACACCGATTACTCCTTCATCAATGGCAATTACGCGCTGGCGTCGGGGCTGAAACTGACGGACGCGCTGGTGGCCGAGAAGATCTCGCCCAACTACATCAACCTGGTGGCCATCCGCACGGCCGACAAGGACAAGCAGTTCGCGAAAGACCTGGCGGCCGCCTACCGCTCGCGCGAATTCCTCGACATCACGAATAAACACTTTGCCGGCTACTCGAAACCCGACTACCAGCAAGCCTTGCAGACGGCGGCCAAATAAGCCATGGCCAAGACGATACGCTTCAACGCCTTCCAGATGAATACCGTCGGCCACCAGTCGCCGGGACTGTGGACGCATGCGCGCGACCGCAGCCACCGCTATACCGATCCTGCACACTGGACGGAACTGGCGCGGCTGCTGGAAGCGGGCCTGTTCGACGCGGTTTTTCTCGCCGACGTGCTGGGCGTGTATGACGTGTACCGGGGCAGCCTCGATGCGGCCCTGGAACACGGCGTGCAGGTGCCGCTGAACGACCCGCTGGCGCTCGTGCCCATCATGGCGCAAGCCACCACGCACCTGGGTTTCGGCGTCACCTGCGCCCTCACCTATGAACATCCGTACACGTTCGCGCGGCGCATTTCCACCCTCGACCACCTGACCGGCGGGCGCATCGGCTGGAATATCGTCACTGGCTACCTCGACAGCGCGGCGCGCAACCTGGGCTTGCAACAGCAACTGGGTCACGACGAGCGCTACGACCTGGCCGACGAATACCTGGAAGTGGTCTACAAGCTGTGGGAAAAGAGCTGGGACGACGACGCCGTCGTCAACGACAAGGCGCGCGGCATCTACGCCGATCCAGCCAAGGTGCATCCGATCAACCATGCCGGGCGCCACTACCAGGTGCCCGGCATCCATTTGTGCGAGCCGTCGCCGCAGCGCACGCCGCTGCTGTACCAGGCGGGCACCTCGCCGCGCGGCACGCGCTTCGCGGCGCGCCATGCGGAAGCCACGTTTGTCAGTGGCCCCAGCAAGACGGTCGTCAAGCGCTACGCCGACGACTTGCGCGCCGCCGTGCGGCAAAGCGGCCGCGATGGCGAGGCGCTGCTGATCTACGCCCAGGCGCTGATCATCACGGGCGCCACGGAAGCAGAAGCGCGCGCCAGGCACGCCGACTATCTGCGCCACGTCAACATCGAGGCGGCGCTGGTGCTGCTGTCGGGCTGGACGGGCGTCGATTTCAGCCGCTATCCGCTCGACGCCACCATCGACTACATCGATTCCCCGGCCGGCCGCTCGGCGCTGGCCTCGTTCAGCCAGGCCGACCCGGACCGCACGTGGACAGTGCGCGAGGCGGCCGAATACATCGGCCTGGGCGGGCGCGGCCCCGTGCTCGTGGGTGACGCGCGCCAGGTGGCCGACCAGCTGGAAAGCTGGCTGGACGAGACGGGCATCGACGGCTTCAATCTCGCCTTCGCCGTGGCGCACGACAGCATGGCCGACGTGGTGGAACACATCGTGCCGGAACTGCAGCGGCGCGGCCGCTACCGCACCCAGTACGAGCAAGGCAGCTTGCGCCACAAGGTCTTCGGCCAGGGCCCGCGCCTGCCCGCCAGTCACGCGGGCCGTCAGGTCAGCATCGCGCCTTCGGTCCCGTCCTGCGCCACGCTGGCCGCCGCCTGAGGGCACGCTATCCGCAGCTACCCTGACCGGCATCGCTGCCAGCGTTTGCATCGCGCCCCGTTCCGTGTCAGCATATGTCACACTGGCAACACGGATAAGGATCGCAATGCCCCTCACACCACCACGCGCGCTGCTCCTGGCAATGCTGCTGGCCAGCCCCGCCCCCCAGGCGCAAACACCTGCGCCAGCCACGCCGCAGACGCCGGACTGCGAAGTCTGCGCCGCCTGGAATGCCGACCAGACGCCGTTCCGCATCTTCGGCAATACTTATTATGTGGGCGTGAAAGGCCTCAGTTCCGTGCTCATCACGTCGCCGCAGGGCCATGTGCTGATCGACGGCGGCTTGCCGGAATCGGCGCCGAAGATCATCGCCAATATCGGCGCGCTGGGTTTTCGCATCGAGGACGTCAAGCTGATCCTCAATTCGCACGGCCATATCGACCACGCGGGCGGCCTGGCCGAGCTGCAGCGGCGCAGCAATGCGCTGGTGGCCGCCAGCCCGTCGGCCGCGCTGGACCTGGCGTCGGGCGAAGTGGGACCGGACGACCCGCAATACCACGCGCTGCCCAAGTACCCGCCCGTCAAGGACATGCGTCTGGCGCGCGACGGCGGCCAGTTCAATGTCGGCCCGATTCAACTGACGGCGCACGCCACGCCGGGCCACACGCCCGGGGGCCTGAGCTGGACGTGGCAATCGTGCGACGGCCCCCGCTGCCTGAACATGGTCTACGCGGACAGCCTCAACGCCGTCTCGCGCCCCGGCTTCAAGTTCAGCGCCAGCAGCGAGTATCCGAACGCGGTGGCGGACCTGCGCCACAGCTTCGAGACCCTGGAAAAGCTGCCTTGCGACGTGCTGATCTCCGCCCACCCGGAAGCGTCGCAACTGTGGGAACGGCTGGAAGCGAGCGCCACGGCCGGCAGCGAGGCCTTCGTCGACCCGCAGGCCTGCCGCGCCTACGTGGCGGCGGCGCGCACCCTGCTCGAGGCGCGGCTGGAGCAGGAGCGATAGGCTTGTCAACCGTGCACGCCGGCGCGGCGCGTATCTGCTAATCTGACGTCATTCATTTGAAGAAGGAAATGCCATGTTCAAGATTGCCAGACTGATTCCCCTCGCCGCCATCGTCGCCATCACGGCCGGCTGCGCGCAAACGCCCGTGCGCAGCGACGCCGCCGCCGCAGCCCCCGGCGCCACCTCGCCCGCCAAGCCGGCGCCGAAGCTGGCGGGCACGCAGTGGAAGCTGAAGGAATTGAAGGGCAAGCAAGTGGTGCGCAAGGCGCCTGAACAGCGCGAAGTGACCCTGCAGTTGGCCGAAGGCCGCGCCAGCGGCCACAGCGGCTGCAACCAGATGATGGGCGGCTACACCAGCGATGGCGTCAGCACCCTGGCCTTCTCGCAGCTGGCCGGCACCATGATGATGTGCCAGCCGCAGGACATGGACCTCGAGCGCGAACTCCTGACCACCCTGGGCGAAGTCAATGGCTACCGCTACGCGGACCAGGAATTGCTGCTGCTGAAGGATGGCGTGCCCGTGGCCCGCTATGAAGCGCTGACGGTGAAGTAAGGTTTTTGCAAAGCCAGGCGCCACGCCCGGCTTGAAGAGTGCCCGAAAAACGTTCAGGGCAAGGCGCAGCGCCGCAGGCAGTACGCTAGTACGGCCAGGCGCTGTAACGCCGCCATGGACGTTTTCTCGGCCACTCTTCAATCGTTGCGCATCTGCGCCTGCGATACATTGCTATTCGCTGGCACGCTCTGCGTCAGCCACACATTCCCCCCGATAGTCGATCCCGCGCCGATGGTGATGCGCCCCAGCACGGTCGCGCCCGCGTAAATCACCACGTCATCCTCGACGATGGGGTGGCGCGGCGTGCCCTTGATCAGCGCGCCGGAAGCATCGGCGGGAAAGCGCTTGGCGCCCAGGGTAACGGCCTGGTACAGGCGCACGCGCTGGCCGATGATGGCCGTCTCGCCGATCACCACGCCCGTGCCGTGGTCAATGAAGAAAGATGCGCCGATGTGCGCGCCCGGGTGGATGTCGATGCCCGTCAGGGTGTGCGCGATGTCGGCGATCAGGCGCGCCAGGAAAGGCGCGCCGAGCGCGTGCAGTTGGTGGGCCAGGCGGTGGTACAGAATGGCGATGGTACCCGGATAGCACAGCATGATCTCGGCCACCGAGGTGGCGGCCGGGTCGCCCGCATAGGCGGCCTGCACGTCCGACACCAGCAGGGCGCGGATGTCGGGCAGGCTGGCGGCAAACGCGCGCGTGATGTCGCGCGCCTGCTGCGCCAGCGCCGCGTCGTCACTGGCGCCGTTCTGTTCATCACCAGCTGGTATGGAAAATAGCAAGCCGCGCCGCACCTGCTCGCTGAGCCGGTTCAGGGTCGTGTTCAGCGTGTCGCCGACAAAATAGTCGATGCTTTCATCGGTCAGATTCGGACGCCCGTAATGCGTGGGGAACAGGGCCGCCGACAGGCCGTTGACGATGGTGGTGAGCGCTTCGCGCGACGGCAGTTCACGCACCCTGCCGTTATGGCGGATCTTGTGCTTGTCTTCGCGCGAGCTGCGCAGGGCCTGGATCACGGGTCCCAGATTCCACTGGGCCGTGTCGTCGGCGGGCGCCGCCGGATAAATACTGTGCATGGCGTATCACTTCCAAAAAGCGGCTAACAAGCCGGGTCGCCCCAGCTTAACGGTGACGGCAAGCGGTGCAAACGAAGAATTCCAAGGTTTCATATGCGAAAAACGCATATGGATGGCAAACCGCCGCGGCGCCGGACTCGATTCCCGCCGCTAGCGTAAAATGACGGACTAACAAAAACACTCTTCCACATGACTAAATTATTAACCTGGATTTTGGCGGGCCTGGCGATGGTCGGACCGCTTGCAATTGACACCTATCTGCCGTCTTTCCCCGCCATCACGCAAGATTTCAATGCCAGCCCCCTGCTGGTGCAGCAGACCCTGAGCTTTTTCCTGTTCACGTTCGCCTTCATGATGCTGTTTTACGGCACCCTGTCCGATTCGTTCGGCCGCCGTCCCGTGATCCTCGTTTCGCTGGTGCTGTATGTGATCGCCTCCGTGGGCGCCGCGCTGGCGCCGTCGCTGGGCTGGCTGCTGGCCTGGCGCGTGCTGCAGGGCCTCTCGGCGGGCGCCGGTTCCGTGATCGGCCGCGCCATCGTGCAAGACCGCTATTCCGGCGCCGCCGCGCAGAAAATCCTCTCGCACATCATGATGGTGTTCGCACTGGCGCCGGCCATCGCGCCCGTGCTGGGCGGCTGGCTGCAGGTCAGCCTGGGCTGGCGCTGGATTTTCTGGTTCCTCACTGCTTTCGGCGTGCTGATGTTCGTCGTCGTCTGGCGCGCGCTGCCCGAAAGCCTGCCGAAGGAGCAGCGCCACGCCTTCCACCTGGGCGGCATCGCCGTCAATTACTGGAAAGTGCTGTGCCACCGTCAGTTCCTGCTGCTGTCGACGGCCATCGGCGCCGCCTTTGGCGGCTTCGCCCTGTACATCGGTTCGGCCGCCTACTTCATCATCAACATCCTGCATTTGCCGGAAACGGCCTTCGCCTGGCTGTTCATTCCCCTGATCAGCGGCATGGTGTTCGGTTCGGCCCTGTCGGCGAAAATCGCCCATCGCTACAGCCAGCGCCAGATGATCTGGGCCGGCTTCATCTTGATGCTGGTCGCCGCGCTGGCCAACATCGGCTACAACTATGTGTTTGCCGCCGAAGTGCCATGGGCCGTGCTGCCGCTGTTCTTCTACTCGTTCGCCCTGTCGATCGCCATGCCGCCGATGACCCTGATGGCCCTGAACCACTTCCCCAACAACAGCGGCCTGGCGTCGTCGATGCAGTCGTTCATCCAGATGCTGCTGTTCGCGCTGGTGTCTGGCCTGGTGGCGCCGCTGCTGTTCGACAGCGCGCTGAACCTGGCGTATGGCGTGATGGTGGGGCTGCTGGTGAGTTTGGTTTGCTGGGTGTTTGCGCAAGGGAAAGCAGAAGCGTAGGTCGGATTAGCGCAAAGCGCGTAATCCGACAACATTGTTGGCGGGTGACGTCGGATTACGCGCAAGCGCTAATCCGACCTACGACCTAAGCCGACCTACGGCCTGTTCGCGCTGGTGTCGGGACTGGTGGCGCCGCTGCTGTTCGACAGCGCCCTGAACCTGGCGTATGGCGTGATGGCGGGGCTGCTGGTGAGTTTATTGTGCTGGGTGTTTGCGCAAGGGAAGGCAGAAGCGTAGGTCGGATTAGCGCGCAAGCGCGTAATCCGACTGCATCTGCCAACCATGTTGTCGGATTACGGCCCTTCGGTCCTAATCCGACCTATAACCAAGATAGAGGCACGATGACGGCCAAGGTTACGGCCACGGTGCCGGCGTCACATCCTGATATTGCGCCCCGCCCTGCTCCGGTTCCGCTTCATTGTTCTGCGATGGCTGGCCCAAGGAACCGGCCGGCGAACGCAAGCTCAGGATTTCCTTGCGCGTCTCGACGAAGTCGGCGGAACTGAGAGGGTGCTGCTGGTCGGGCCAATGGCTGACGGCCCATTCCTGCAAAGCTTCAAAGCGCCGCCACAGTTCGGCGATGAATTCGCGGCGCGCCTCTTCCTCCTGCTGCGGCGTCTTTGCGGCGCCTTCTCCGATAGGTACTTCTTGCATGGCTGCTCCCTGGCTGATCAATCGTCTTGCCAGACTACGCAGAGACCAGCCTATCGTCTGTTCGCGAACGAACACAGAGTTATTCGGGCATCTTGCGGAAACCCACGGCCAGGCGGTTCCAGGTATTGATGGAGCCGATGGCCAGGGTGACGTTGACCATCTCCGCCGGCGTCAATTGTGCCGCCAGCGCCGCATACACGTCATCGGGCGCCTGGCTTTGCGGCAGCAGGGTCAGCGCTTCCGTCCAGGCCAGCACGGCCCGCTCGCGCGGCGTGAAAAACGGCGTTTCGCGCCAGACGGACACGGCATACAGGCGGCGTTCCGTTTCACCCGCCTTGCGCGCGTCGCTCGTGTGCATGTCCACGCAAAAGGCGCAGCCATTGATTTGCGAGGCGCGCAGGCGGACCAGCTCAAGCAGCGAGTGTTCCACGCCCAGTTTGGCAATCGCCGCTTCCAGAGCGTACATGGCCTTGACGGCATCGGGCGAAGCTTGTGTAAAATCGAGTCGTTGCTGTGTCATGATGCATTCCTAGATGGAGTAAAGATGCATCATTGTAAAAGCGCAAGAAGTACGCGCGACAGGCCAATCCCCCCGAAAAGCAGCAGACCACCAGCAGAAACCCCATGGAATTACACATCCTGATCGACGGCACGCGCGACCTGGGCGGCCAGCTGTACCGCCAGCTCAGCGCAGCCATCCGCTCGGGCCGGCTGACGGATGGGCAGCAATTGCCACCCACGCGCCTGCTGGCCAGCCAGCTGGGCCTGTCGCGCAAGACGGTGTCCGACGTATATGAGAGGCTCGCTTATGAGAAGTTGCTGGTAGGAAAAGTCGGCGTGGGCAGCTTCGTGCAGACGCCGCACGCCTCGCCGCAGCGCCGCCATGCCAGCACGCCGCTGGCCAGCGCGCAGCGCATCGCCCGCTGGGAAGCGACGCCCACGCCGTTGCGCCGGGCCAGCCAGGAAACGCCGGCGCGCTATGCCTTCATCGGCGGGCGCGCCACGCCTGCGCACTTCCCGCAGGATGAATGGCGCGCCTGCATGCTGCACGCGCTGCGCCAGGGTGGCCAGGCGCGCGGCCGCTATGGCCCCGTGGAAGGCTTGCCCGCCTTGCGCGCGGCGATCGCCGGCCATGCCGCCTTCAGCCGCGGCATCCATTGCACCGAGGAACAGGTACTCGTCACCAGCGGCGCGCAGCAGGCCCTGCACCTGCTGGCGCTGACCCTGCTGGAAGCGGGCGACACGGTTGCCGTGGAAGAACCCGGCTACCCGGTGGCGCGCGCCGTGTTCGCCAGCCAGGGCGCGCGCGTGGTGGGTATCGAAGTGGACGAGGATGGTCTTGTCGTCACGCAAATTCCCGACGGCACGCGCTTGATCTATGTCACGCCCGCACATCAATTTCCGCTCGGCATGCCGATGAGCATGGCGCGCCGCCATGCCTTGCTGGAGCGTGCCCGGCAGTTGGGCGCCATCATTATCGAGGACGATTATGACAGCGCCTTCCGCTATGAAGGCCGGCCCGAGGATGCGCTGCAAAGCATGGACCGCTATGGCGTCGTCGCGCACGTGGGCAGCTTTTCCAAGATCATGCTGCCGGAACTGCGCCTGGGCTATGTGGTGCTGCCGCAAGCCCTCGTGCCCGCCATGCAGACGGTGAAATACCTGAGCGATTGCCATACGGCCAGCCTGGGCCAGCATGCGCTGGCCAAGTTCATCGGCGACGGCCATTTGCTGCGCCATATCCGCCGCTGCCACGACATCTATGCGGGACGGCGCGAACGGCTGCAGCACTGGTTCAACGGCCCGTTGTCGCCGTGGTTCCGCCTGGTTCCGGCCAGCGCCGGCTTCCACGTGGCGGCGCTGGCGCAGGCGCCGCTCGATATAGCCGAATTGCTGCGCCGCGCACGGCTGGCCGACGTCAGCCTGTATGCGCTGGCCGGTTTTTACCATGGCCCCGCGCGCCATGAAGGCCTGTTCCTCGGCTATGGCGCCATCGACAAGCTCGATATCGACACGGCGCTGGCCATCGTGCTGGCGATCCTGCAAGACATGGCGCCCCTGCCCCTCAGCGGGGTTGCCAGCGATAGTGCCCCGTGATCGGATAACTGAATAAGATATTTTCCTCGCGCGCGCCTTCGCCGATGTTGTGGATGATCAGCGGCACGCCGCTCGACGACTGCTTGTCGCTGACGATGCCGATGTGCGTGAGGTTGCGCGGCAGGCGCCAGGTGACGATGTCGCCCGCGCGGTAAGCGTTCGCTTGCGTCGCTGGAGGCAGGCTGGTGCCGTGGCGGGCAAAGTAGGTGCCCAGGTTCGGCACGCGCCGGTGGTCGATATTGCGGTCCGGTCCCTTCATCTGCCAGCGTCCCTGCTGCTGGTACACCTGCCATGCCTTGCGCATGTCTTCGTGCACCAGCACCTGCAAATCCTGCCCCAGCTGGCGGTAGGCCCGAACGACCACGTCCGTGCACACGCCCCGCTCCAGCGGCACGTCGCCGCCCGGATAGGCCAGGCGTTCGTAGCGCGGATCGTACTGCACCGTCACGCCCACCTGGCTGCGGGCGGCGGCAACCAGGGCTTGCGGGCTGGCAGGGGCTGCCGACGCCAGCATGGGCGCCAGGGCAAGCATCACGGTGAAAAGCGGTTTGATTGGCATCAACGTCAGTGGTCGGATGGAAAAAATGCCAACTTTACCGTAGTAGCAAGGAAAATGGCGGACGCTAGGCGGCCAGCTGCGCCAGATGGGCAGGGAAATCCACGGCCGGGCCGGCCGCATTGATGGTGTCGAAATAATCGTGCCAGCCCGTGGCGGCGATACCGGCCAGCAAGGCGTCCAGTGCCGCCTCGTCCGGGAAGCGCCAGACGGCATAGAATTGCTGGGCAGCCGCGTGCAGCTTGCCGCCGTCGACGGCGCCCATGGCCAGCGCTTCGGCGCCGCTGCCGGACAAGGCCGCCATGCCGGCGCCCACCGTGGCGAAATACGCCTGGCGCGCGGCGCCATCGAGGGCCAGCCAGGCCGGTTTCGGGCTGTACAGCTCTAACAGATAATGCATGGTTTCTCCTTCGGTGATGAATGATCAGGCCAGCGAGCGCTGGGCGCGCTTGCAAATGCGTGCCGTGGCGGCAGCGGGGCTTTCCAGCAGCCATTGCGCGCACAGGCTGCGCACCCAGTCCGGCTGGCTCTTCGCTGCATCGTTGAGCCAGTTGGCCACGGAATCCTGCACGTAGACGGCCGGGTCGGCGCGCAAGGGCTGCAACAGGGGCAAGGCCAGCTGCGGCTGCTCTTTTAATTGGGCGATATGCGCGCACCACACGCCGCGCGGGCGCAGCGCTTCGCAGGCAAAGCGGCGCACTCTTTCCGACGGGTCCGCCGTCCACGGCGCCAGCAGCGCGATGGCGTCAGGCAGATGCTCGGCCAGACGGGGCCGCAGCGCCAGCCAGGCCCATTCGCGCACGCCAAAATGGCCATCGTCGGCCAGCGGCCGCATGGCGGCCAGCTGTTGCGGCAAGGACCAGCCAGCCTGGGCGGCGATGGCAAAGCAGGCCCAGCCGCGCACCGTGTCGGATGGATGCGCTTGCAGCATAGCCAGGTCGGCGTCGGCTTCCAGCAGCAATTGCGCCGCCAAGGCCATGCGTTTGGTGATGCCGGCGGCGGCCTGCGCGTGCATCCGCTCCAGGCGGGCGGCGCCGAGATCGGGCACGGCGGCGGCCAGCAGTTGGGCGAAATCGACGGCCAGCCCCTCCGTCAGGGTGGCGCTGGCCACGCTGCCCCCATTCAGCAGGGCCAGGCGCGCGGGGGCGATGTCGGCGACGCCACGGCTCATGGCGCCCCTCGGTCCGTCTTGCGCCAGGCTTTTTCCAGCAGCGCGCTCAACAACCGCATCTCGTCCGGCGTGAAATCGGCAAACAGGCTGGCGATCCATTGCGCGTGCTCATCGACCAGGGTGGCGGCGGCCGCTGCTCCCTTGGCGCTCAGGCGCACCAGCAGCTTGCGCCGGTCGAGCTGGTCCGCGTGGCGCGCCAGGAAGCCATCGCGTTCGAGGCCGTCGAGCAAGCCCGTGATGGTGCCGCGCGTCACGCCGGCCCGCTCGGCCAGTGCATGCGGCGAGAGTCCGTCGGGCACGTCGCGCAGCAGCGCCAGCAGCACGAACTTGCCTTCCGACAAGCCATGCCGGCCCAGGCGCGTGGCGCAATCGCCATCGATGGCGGATGCCAGGCCCAGCACTTCAAAGCACAGGCGCAGGCGTTCGACGGCTGCCGGCATGTCCGCGCCGAGCGCGCGGCGCTGCACGTCACCGAGCAAGGCCGTGTATTTCTGTTCGAGTTTTATCATATGGCGCAATATAATATGGCGCCATACCACATGTCAAATGAAAAACCGTGAAGGCTTTCCCCTAGCCTTAAAGACGGGCTTTATCCCTGGCCCACGCGACGATGGCATGCGCATCGATGGCACCCGGCTGGCGCGCCACTTCCACGCCGCGCAAAAACAGGGCCAGGGTGGGAATGCTGCGGATATTGAAACGGCTGCCCAGGTCCGGCGACGCTTCCGTATTTACCTTGACGACGCGGAACGCCGGCTCCAGGGTCTTGGCGGCTTGCACATAGAATGGCGCCATGCTGCGGCACGGGCCGCACCACGGCGCCCAGAAGTCGACCAGCACGGGAATGTCGCTGCGTTCGATATGCTTGAGGAAACGGGCGCTGGCCAGGTCCACGGGCTGGCCCGTAAATAGCTCCTTCTGGCACTTGCCGCAAGTGGGCTGTTCAATCAGGCGCGCGGCCGGCAGGCGGTTGACGGCGTCGCAATGGGGGCACACGATGTGCAGGGAGTCTGGCGTGGTCGGGGTCATGGCATTCCTGGAAAGGGTAGCGTACAGTTGCCGGACATTTTACGGCGTATCGTGCGGCGGCGCTTATCTGCATAGTCCACTATAGTGTGCTGGAACGGCGCGCATATTCCCCCGCCGGCCAAGGAGAAACATGCCTGATGTCGCAAACAACAAGAACGCCGGGCTGGCTACTGTCCTGGCCGTGCAGCGTGCCGCCTGCCTGGGCCACCCGGTACCCACGCTTGCCGAACGCAAAAGCGACCTGCAAACCCTGCAGCGCTTCATCCGCGACCATACAGACGCGCTGTGCGAGGCGATCAGCGCCGATTATGGCAACCGTTCCCACCACGAAACCTTGCTGGCGGAGATCTTTCCCGCCATCGACGGCATCGATCATGTACTGAAAAAGTTGAAAAAGTGGATGCGGCCGCAGCGCCGCAGCGTGGACTGGCGCAGTTTTCCAGGCGCCCGCAACCGCGTGCTGCCTCAGCCGCTGGGCGTGGTGGGCGTCATCGTGCCGTGGAATTTCCCCGTCAACCTGAGCCTCGTGCCCTTGACCTACATCTTTGCCGCCGGCAACCGCGCCATGGTCAAGATGAGCGAAAACTCGCGCCACCTGGCCCGGCTGCTGATCGAGACCATGCCCGCCTATTTCCCGCCGGAAAAGCTGCAGTTTGTTGACGAGACGGGCGGCGTGGGCATTGCTTTTTCGCAACTGCCGTTCGACCACCTGCTGTTTACGGGTTCCGGCCAGACGGGCCGCGCCGTCATGGCGGCCGCCGCACAGAATCTGTGCCCCGTCACCCTGGAGCTGGGCGGCAAGGCGCCGGCCATCGTCTGCGCCGATTTCGACGTGCGCACGGCAGCCGAGCGCATCCTGTTCGTCAAATACCTGAACGCGGGGCAGATCTGCACCAGCGTCGACCATGCCTGGCTGCCCGAAGCCAGCATCGCCGCCTTCGTCGAGCACGCGCGCCAGATCATGCCCGCACGTTACCCGCGGCTGGACACGCCCGACTATACGTCCATCATCGACGAGGCTGCCTTTGACCGGCTGCTGCAGGCGCTGGACGAAGCACGCGCGCGGGGCGCGCAAGTGATTTCCCTGTTGCCAGGTCCGGCCTGGGACCGCGCCACGCGCAAGATCGCGCCGCACATCGTGCTCGACGCTCCCGCAGACAGCCTGCTGCTGACGCGGGAAATCTTCGGCCCCATCCTGCCGCTGCGCGGCTATACAAAGCTGGAGACCGTGATCGCCAGCATCAACGCAGGGCCACGTCCGCTTGCCATCTATCCGTTCAGCAATGACGCCAACACGGTGCAAACGCTCATCGACCGGGTGATGTCGGGCGGCGTCTCCGTCAACGATGCGCTGTTCCACGTGGGCCAGCACGACCTGCCCTTCGGCGGCGTGGGCGAGTCCGGCATGGGCCACTACCACGGCGTCGAAGGTTTTCACACTTTCAGCAAGCTGCGGCCCGTGTTCTACCAGGCGCGCTACAGCGCGTTGGCACTGCTGCGGCCGCCGTACGGCAAGCTGGCCAGCCGCGTATTGAACTTCCTGACCCGCTGATTACAGGAACAGCGAGGCGGCGATGGCCCACATGACGAGGGCGATAATGCCGTCGAGCACGCGCCAGGCCATGGGCTTGGCAAACACGGGCGCCAGGTAGCGGGCGCCAAAGCCCAGCAGGAAGAACCACAGGGCCGACGCCATGATGGCGCCGCCGGCAAAGTAGAAGCGTCCCGCGCCTTCATGCTGGCCGCCGATCGAGCCGAGCAAAATCACCGTGTCGAGGAAGGCATGCGGGTTCAGCAGGCTGAACGCCAGCGCCGCGCCGATCACGGCCCAATAGCCTTCGGGCGACTTGGCGGCCGACACCGTCATGGCCGTTGGACGCCAGGCCGACTTGGCAGCGCGCAAGCCGTAGGCGATCAGAAAGGTGGCGCCAGCGGCCTTGGCCCGCAGCAGGAAATCAGGATTGTCGGCAATAAAAGTGCCCATGCCGGCGACGCCGGCCGTGATCAGGATGGCATCGCACAGCAAACAGACGAGTATGCAGGTGAGCACGTAATGGCGCTTCAGCCCCTGCTTGAGCAAGAATGCGTTTTGCGTGCCGATGGCCACGATCAGGCTCGCTCCGAGCCCCATGCCTTTCAAGAAAATTGCGCTGTCCATATCGATTCCTTTCCATTGCTTTCCATCACGCGCACGGCCGCCCACGCTCTGCCGGCAACGGCAAAGTCATCAGAGGTAGGTGGAGGGTGGTGCGGAACCAGGGGGACCGCGCGGGAGAGTGGAGTTGTTACCCTATTTCAACAGTGTAAAGAAAAAGTAAATATAAGTATAATGAATGATTCTAACCATATATAAGAGAATCTTATGCGCGTCGTCGATTACCGTGGATTGGCCGCCCTCGACGCCGTGATTGGCCTGGGCAGCTTTGAAAAGGCCGCGCAGGCGCTGGCGATCAGCCAGCCGGCCGTGTCGCAGCGCATCCGCACCCTGGAAAACCTGGAAGGTACCCTGTTGATCATCCGCAGCCACCCGCCACTGCCCACGGAAGCGGGCCAGCGCCTGATCGCCCATTACCGGCAAGTCAAGCTGCTTGAGGCGGCGCTGGACGCCCAGCCCGGTCCCACCACGCAATTGCCGGCGCTGGCCATCGCCGTCAACGCCGACAGCGCCGCCACCTGGATCCCGGAAGCGCTGGGGCCGCTGCTCTCGCCGCCGTCCTGCCTGCTCGATATCCGCCTCGACGACCAGGACCATACCTTGAGCCAGCTGCGCGAAGGACGCGTGTTTGCCTGCGTCACCAGCGCCAACGACCTGGTGGCCGGCACCACGGCCACGCCGCTGGGCGGCATGCGCTATCTGTGCGTGGCGTCCCCCGCATTCGCGCAGCAGTGGTTTCCCCATGGCTTTACGGTGGAAGCCGTCAGCCAGGCGCCCGCCATCACGTTCGGCAGCAAGGATGCGCTGCACGAACGCTACCTGCAGCACCGCCTCGGCTACACGGGCCGCTATCCGCACCATGTGCTCGGTTCGGCGCGCGACTTCGTACGCTTCATCGAAGCGGGCTATGCTTATGGCATGGTGCCCCTGCTGCAGGCGGAAACGGCGCTGGCCGCCGGCAGGCTCGTCGACGTGGCGGCCGGGCAGGCGCTCGACGTGCCCCTGACCTGGCATGCCTGGGATATCCAGACCCCCCTCACGCGCACCCTGTCGGACGCCGTCATCGCCACGGCGCGCAAATGGCTGTTACAGGATTGATTGACGCATGCAACATTTATCTATACCAAACAGCAACTTCCCCGTGTGCACCCTGCCCAGCCTGGCCTACACTGCAAGCATCCACCATCACCATCGGGAGCCCGCATGACGATCCTGCGCACCACCCTGCTCGGTTTGCTGGCGGCCATCCCGCTCGCTGCCGGCCTGGCTGCCTGCTCGCCCTTGACCGCCATCAATGCCTTGTCATCCGGCAGCACCTCGCACGTGACGCGCGGCCTGGCCTACGGCCCCCTGCCACGGCAGAAACTCGATGTGTACGCGCCCAAGACCCGCACGGGCCCCGTGCCCGTGGTGGTGTTCTTTTACGGCGGCAACTGGACGACGGGCGAGCGCGCCGACTATGCCTTCGTCGGCCACGCGCTCGCGGCGCGCGGCTACCTGGCCGTGATCGCCGACTACCGGCTGTATCCGGACGTGCATTACCCCGAGATATTGCAGGATGCGGCCCGCGCCGTGGCCTGGGCCGCGATGGAATCGAGCCGCCATGGCGGCGACCCGACGCGTTTGTTTGTCATGGGCCATAGCGCCGGCGCCTACAATGCGGCCATGCTGGCGCTCGACGCCAGCCTGCTGGCGCGCCATGGCATGCGTCCGCACGACTTGCGGGGCTGGATAGGCCTGGCCGGCCCTTATGATTTCCTGCCGATCGAAAACACCATCACCCGGCCCGTGTTCTTTTACCCGGACACGCCCGCCGCTTCGCAGCCCATTCATCACGTGACGGCCGACGCCCCACCCGCCCTGTTGATCGCTCCAAAGCCCGGCAAGGACAAGCTGGTCGATCCACAACGCAACACGGGCGGCCTGGCCAGCGCCTTGCGCGCGCTGCACCGGTCCGTGACGGAAACCTATTTCGACCATGTGGGCCACGCCACCCTGGTCGCCACGCTGGCCGCCCCGTTGCGCAGGCTGGCGCCCACGCTGGACACCGTCAGCGCCTTCATCGATGCGAACAGTGGCGCCGGCAACGCGGTCTCGTCAGCGGTCTTGCCCGCAGTCTTGTCAGATACCGGCTCGCCGGCAGGGCCAGCCTTGCCGCCCCGCTCACCTGGCTCAGGCACGCCAGCCCCGGAGCTGCACGCATACGACAAAACGCCCGCCCCGTGAAGGGCGGGCGCTCTGCCCAAACCAATACGCACAATGCCGCGTGCCGGCTGGCCGCATAGCAAGGCTCGGCCCTCGCGATGCGGCTCAGCTGCAAGCAGCTTCGTACTTACTCTTTACGGCTGGCGCTGCTGCTCTTGCTTTGAGCGGAGCCCGCTTGCGATGCGCTGCCGCTGGCCGAGCTTTCGCTGCCGGACGACTGCTGGCTGCCCTGGTGGCTGGCGCTTTGCAGGCTTTGACCGTCACGGCTTTGCGCACCGCGCTGCTGGTCGCGGTTAGCGCCGTTTTGCTGATAGGCCTGGAACGGTTCGGCCATGCGCTGCATCGCTTCCTGCTGCTTGCGCACGTTTTTCTCCGTTTCTTCCGAAGCGGTGCGGGCCACTTCTTCAGCCAGGGCCTTGGCGGTACGGCTCGTTTCATTCACATGACGCTCTGCCACATTGGCCAGTTCGACCTGCGTATCGGCAGCCAGGCGCGACACCTGTTGCTGATACTTGCGCAGTTGCTCGGCGGCTGGCTGGCCCGAGGCGGCGGCCACCTGGAATACATCTTCGGCGCGCTCGACCGTCAACAGGTTCTGGCTGGTGACCGTGCTTTCTTCCAGCAAGCCTTGCGCCAGTTGCATGTTCAGGTCACTGAAATGCTGCATCGATTGAAACAGCGACTTCGACAGGCCATTGAAGAAAGCCAGCTGCGCTTCCAGGTGATTTTTGGCGGCGGGGGTAACACTACGGGAATATGGATACATGGAGTTCCTCATTAATAGCGGTTGGGTGGACATAAACAGATGGCGACACCACCGGCTGTCGAACGGTGAGACAGACAGCCGGGCTACGCCACGAAACGCGAAAAAACATATCCGATTGGTGGGAAGATGCTTTGCAACGCGAGTCCCAAGGCTACGTGAGCACCGCAGGTGAGGCATGATCTGGATCAAAGGTGCGCTAGGCTGCGCAAAAAGTTTGGGCTGGACGGCTTGCTCTTGGCAAACGTCAGTAACGGAAAGGGAAATCTGTGTCAGGCAAGCTCAGCCAGCGGCGCCCGTGCCCGGCACGACGGGCTTGTAGCCATGGCTGCGCAGCGACGCTTCCAGCCAGCGGTTGCCGTACCAGCCGCGCGCCAGCAGGTAACTGAGTTCCGCGCCGGCCATCAGCAGCATCATCGGGCCGATGCGCATTTCGGTGGCGAGATGGCTGCCAAACCACAGGCACACATCCATTGCCAACATGAGCAGCACCAGCCACCAGCGGCGCTTGGCGACCGCCCAGAACGAACCCAGGAACAGGGCCGGCCAGGAGAAACCCGCTTTGACGTAGGCATAGCGGCCGGCATCATCGGCAAACAGGGTGGCGCTGTGCTTCATGCTGCTCTCTTCAGGTAATGCCCGGCATCAAGGCTCGGGACGGTGGCAGACGGCTTCGACATTATGGCCATCGGGCCCCAGCACGAAAGCGCCATAGTAATTCGGGTGATAGATGGCGCGGATGCCGGGCGCGCCATTGTCCTTGCCGCCCGCTTCCAGCGCGGCCTTGTAGAACGCGTCCACCTGGGCGCGGTTGTCGGCCGCGAAGGCGAGATGCATGCCGGCATGCGCCGCGCCGCCCACGCCGAACCAGAAATCGGGCTTGCCATCCTTGCCCATGCCAACCCAGCCCTGCTCTTCCATCACCACCGAGACGCCCAGAGGCGCCAGGGCGGCGGAAAAGAAAGCCTTGCTGGCCTGTGCATCGCTGACAGTCAAACCGATGTGATCAAGAATCATGATGGCGCTCCTTGCAGGTAGTGGGAAAGGAAGCGCAGTATGCGCCAGCATTGCCTTTTAAGCAAGCAAAGCTACAGATCCTGCGCGTAGCGGGCAAGCATCTGCTCCTGTGTTTCCAGCGGGCCAATACTTCCCGTCTGGTCCCCGATCATCCGGCCCATCGTCGGCAAGACGGAGCGTTCGACCTGGGCCGTGCTATCCCACAGGCGCGCACGCATCAAGGCCTTGGCGCAGTGCAAATAAGCTTCGGCCACGCGCAGGCGCATGAGCAGGCGCGGCGGGTTGCGCTCGCCGGCAAAATACGCCAGCAGCGCCGCATCATCGCTGAGGCTGGCCTCGCCATTCACGCGCAAGGTTTCATCGACGCCGGGAATCATGAACAGCAGTCCCGCCCTGCCCATCTCGGCAATATTGCTGAAACTGTCCAGGCGGTTATTGCCCTTGGCACCGGGCAGCAGCAGGGTATGGGCATCGAGCACATGCACGAAACCGGGCGCGCCGCCGCGTGGCGAGGCGTCGAGCTGGCCGCCAGCCCCGCCCGTGGCCAGCACGACGAACGGCGACAGCCCGATGAAGGCGATGCAATGCGGATCGAGGTGGTCGAGCTGCTTGCTCAGCGCCCGCCCCTGCGCGGGCGGATAATGCGCGCGCAGTTGCTCCAACGAATCGATGTCCATGCGCCCCCCGCTTAGCGCAGATTGCCCGTATGGCCCAGCGAATAGCGGCCCGGCTGCGGCCAGACGGTCAGACCGTGCGGTTCCTGGCCGACTTTCACTTTGGACACGTTGCCGCTGTTCGTATCGATGCGGTACACCACGTCGTCGAAACGGCCGGACAGCCACAGATACTTGCCGTCGGCGCTCACATTGCCCATGTCGGGGCTGCCGCCGCCGGGAATCGGCCAGTTCGACACGACTTTTTCCGTGGCGAAATCGATCACGCTGACGCTACCCTTGCCCTTCGGCTTGCCGTGGATGCGGTGCGTGCCGCGGTTGGCCACGTACAGCTTTTTACCGTCACGGCTCGGGTACAGGCCGTGCGCGCCCACGCCCGTCTGGATGAAGCCGATTTCCTTCAGGGTGGCGCCATCGACGATGTGCACGCCGTCGGCGTCCATGTCGGCGATAAAGAATTTCTTGCCGTCCGGCGAAATGCGTATGTCTTGCGGCATGCCCTTCTTGACGCTGCAGATTTCATTCGCCGGGCCGCCCACGGGGCCGGACTCGGCAAAGCGCTTGGCCGGCATCTGCAATTTCAGGTAACCGTCGACCTTGCGGCCCACCAGGTCGATCTTGGCGATGGTGCCGTCGAATTCGCAGGTGAACATGGCGTAGCGGCCATCGTTCGAGAAATCCGCATGGTTGATGCCGCCGCACTGGGGCGTATCGATCGAATACTGCACCGCCATGGTTTTCGGATCGCGGAAATCGAGACGGTGGCGCGCTTCGGCCACGACGATGGCCGACTTGCCGTCCGGCGTGAAATACATATTGTAGGGATCATCGACGGGCACTTCCTTGCCCGGCTTGCCCGTCAAGGGGTCGACCGGCGTCAGGCTGCCCTTGTCCGTGCGCTCGGCATTGTTCGCCACCCACAGGGTGCGCAAGTCCCACGACGGCACCACGTGCTGCGGGCCGCTGCCGACCTTGAACTTGTCGACCACTTTCAGGCTGTCCTGGTCGATCACATAGACATCGTTCGAGCGCAGGTTCGGCACATAGACGCGGCGCAAGTGATCCTTGACGACGGGGCTCATATTGCTGCTGGCGATGCTGCCGTACACGTTTTTCGGGTCCACCAGCGGCGGCATGCCCGGCAGCGGCGAATAGGCGGCCGCCGGCGCCGCGGCGACAGCGGCCGGGGCCGGCGTGCTGGCGCCGATGACCTGGCTGGCCACGCCCAGGCCGGCCAGTGCGGCAGCCAGGGCGGACAAGGTGACGATGGTGCGTCGTTGAGATTTTTTCATGTGTTTTCGCGTCATTTCATTGCAAAAGCCGGAAGTTCAGCACTTCCAGCGGAAGATTTATTTATTTCGTTGCAGCAATTGCTTGATGGCGGCCACCGAGGTGTCTACCTGCAGCTTGATACCGATCTGGCCCAGCTCCTTTGTTGCCCGCGTCGCGTCGCCGCGCACGCCGTCCGCCACGCCGGGCTTCGGTCCGTGCGCCATGGCCTCGCTGCGCACGAGCGACGGGTCCGTCGCCAGCATCAAGGCCGCGTCCGCCAAGCCCGCATGCAGGCCGATCTCGGCGCTGCTGTGGCCGCGCTTCTGCAATTCGGCAATATAGGCCGATTGCGTGATGTCATAGTAATCGAGCAAGGCGTAGGCGCGCGCTTCCTTGCCCGCAGGTGTCTTGCCCCAGGCGCGGTTGAGTTTATTCGCCACGTTCTGCTCGTTCTTCTGGTAGCCACCGTGATCGCCAAGGAAAATGATGTCGCGGAAGCCATGCTGACGCAGGCTGGCGGCGGCCCCTTCCAGCACGGCTTCGAAGGCGGCCGGCGGTATCGAAATCGTGCCGGCAAAGCGCATGTGCCCGGCCGGTGGCGAAATCGCGCCTTCCGGCACGTAGGAGACGACGGGGGCGACGATGGCGTTACCCAGCTGCTGTGCGATCTGGCGCGCCAGCAAGCCGGCGCGCACATTGTGCTTGCCCAGTGCGATATACGGCCCGCTCTGCTCAACGCCGCCGATCGGCACGAGCACGGTGGTGGCGCCGTGCTCGATACGGCTGCGCAACTCCGTGCTGGTCAGTTCTTCCAGCATGACGCTGCCGCTGGCAGGCGCGGCCGCCATGACGGGCGCCGTGCCCAGCAGAGACGACAACGTCAGGACGAACAGGGAAACGAGGGGCTTGCGTGAAATACGGAGCGTGGATGGCGCACACGGCGCCGTTCGCTGGGGGAACTGCAGAGTCATAAGCCAACATCTTTCCGAGGTCAAAGGCGCCGTGCCCGGCCTTGCCAGGCAAGCTGGCTGCCACGCAGGAATTGTATTCCATCATGACGGGAAGGGCACGTTAATTTGACGCGGCAGTTTGCGAGGAATTGACCTGGGGCAGCGAATGGCGCAGCGTCGTCCGCATGAACAGCGAACGCCGTGTCTGATCAGGAGGACCATGCCGACGCGCTAAGTAACCCCCAATAAATTATTGTGATTTCTGACTGCCATAACCGGCGCTCTGCGGCGTTGCTCACTGCTAGCAGTGCCCGCACTGCGTCGCAGCGAGCGCCTTGCACAGCATCCGGTTCTGTTCGTCATAAATTCACACTAATTTCCCGAGGATTACTTAGAAATTGCCGACAAGCCGTTTGCTTCTTACGTTTGCTTATTACGTTTCACGACATCGCCGCTACCCGTCAAGAACAGCCGCGGGTAGTTCGCTCGAATTTACTCAAGCCTATTGCGCCTGCGCCATGCAATAAAACGGCCCAGTGCGGCGCCCGTCATGACCGAGATCAAAAGCCAGCCTTTGACCTCTGCCTCATCCTGAGAAATAACCATCCAACTGCCCATGCCAACGACGAAACCTGCCAAGCCGCCGTAGCCGATGTACATGCGCCGATCCAGATTGTCCACGGTTTGTTGCAACGCTTCAGGACGGGCAATTGCTTCCTGTATAAGGATGGTTCCACATTCGAGGCAACGTGCACTCATGGCTGAATTTTGGGCATTACACACTGGGCAGGTCATCGGCGGCCGAAAAGAAAAGTGGTTAATTGATATAACGTGGCCGAGGATAAAATTTCCAAGAGGCAACTTATATAATATAACATGCCTGTTAGCTGTTTTTCAAAAAATGGTCCGCCAACCGTAATGCGATACCGATATCTGAAACTTTGGCATGGCACCATATTTATTTCCACATCAGCTTGAATAACCCAAGCTTGCACCCTGGCGCTTACGCGAATGTGACAATGTGTGATGTTTCCATGTGGAAAATTTGCTATCGTTGATGGCATTCCTTCCTTATCTTCAGATTGAATCTGATTAAAACCATCCTCTCAATGAAAAGAATATCAACTGCTTTCCTTATTTATCTGACCTTCTGCTCCGCTCTGGCCTTTGTTGACTTCGATTGGGATGCGGAAAACGAACAAGCCGCAAAGTCATCAATCTATAAGCAGACGCTCTACATGAACAACGTCCAACGACAGGCATATATAGACGACCTCGAAACCATCCATTCTGCGGGCATGATGGGGGGAGTAAACGGCAGACGCCTGCATGGAAATGAGGCCAGCGATATTCACGATTTGGCGAACCAGATTCGTCAAAAAACAGGGAGGAACATCGTTGAATTTCCCTCCAAACCGTTTGGCGAGGCCATTTCCAGCTTTTTCAAAATCCCATTTATATTATTGATTAATAAATAGAAAAAACGTTTACTTGGGAATATGGCGTCGATGCGTCAAAGCAGGTGTGGAAGCCTTCCAGCACCTGACAATGACATACGGCATGCCCGAGTTCATCCCAGCATGCGGCGCGCCGGTTGCGCTGCGCGGCGCGGGGCCGTTTCGGGAGCCGGCAAGCCGCCCGCCACCTTCAATGATTTTTCCTTGGCATCGCCGCGCAGGCGGAATACGGCCACCACATCGACCAGTTCGACGGCGCGGTCCTGCAGCGAGGATGCGGCGGCCGCCGCCTCTTCCACCAGGGCCGCGTTTTGCTGGGTGACCTGGTCCATTTGCGAAATGGCCTGGTTCACTTGCTCGATGCCGGCGCTTTGCTCGTGGCTGGCGTTGGCGATGTCGCCCATGATGTCCGTCACGCGGCGGATGCTGGCGACGATTTCTTCCATCGTCGCGCCCGCCTGGTCGACCAGCGCGCTGCCCGTGTTGACCTTATCGACGGAATCCTCGATCAAGCCCTTGATTTCCTTGGCAGCCGCGGCCGAACGCTGCGCCAGGTTGCGCACTTCCGTTGCCACCACGGCGAAGCCGCGGCCCTGCTCGCCCGCGCGGGCCGCTTCGACGGCCGCATTCAGCGCCAAAATGTTGGTTTGGAAGGCAATGCCGTCGATCACGCCGATAATGTCGGCGATCTTCTTCGCCGATTCATTGATCGAGCCCATCGTACCTACTACTTGCGCCACCACGGCGCCGCCCTTGCGCGCCACGTCCGAGGCGGACACGGCCAACGAGTTCGCCTGACGCGCATTGTCCGTATTCTGGCGCACGGCCGAGGTCAGCTCTTCCAGGCTGGAGGCCGTTTCTTCCAGCGACGACGCCTGCTGCTCCGTGCGCACGGACAAGTCCGCATTGCCGGCGGAAATCTGCGCGGCCGCCACGCTGACCGTATCGGCCGAGGCGCGCACGGTGGCGATCACGCCGACGATACGCTCCAGAAACTTGTTGAAGGCGGTGGCCGTGCGGCCCACTTCATCCATGCGCTCGACGGGCATGGCCGCGGACAGGTCCAGCGAGGCGCTGACCCGCTCCAGCGTATGTTCGATATTGCCCAGGCCGCCACTGATGGTGCGGTAGATATGCCAGGCCAGCGCGCCCGTCAGCAGCACGGCTACGCCCAGCACGGCCAGCATGGTGTTGAACGCCGTGTCGTAGGCGGCCAGGCTTTCCGCTTTGACATCGTCGACCAGCTTGTTGTTGTAGGCGATATGGTCATCCATGCTCTTTTTCGCGGCGGCGGCCGTGATGGCCAGCGGCGTGCCGGCCAGCAAGGTGGCGCGCACGCCATCCATGTCGCCCGCGTAGGCGGCGGCAAAGAATGGCACGAGCGCGCGGCGGTACGCTTCCATGGCGGCCTGGTCGGCGTCGAGCATCTTGCTGTCCGTCGCATCGTACAGGCGCTCGGCGCGGTAGGTGGCGATGACCTTGTCGAAATTCGTGTTGGCGTCGGCCACGGCCTTGTCCAGCGCCGTCTTGTCGGCCAGATTCGAGAACACGGACAGGCGATAGCCGGCCAGGCGCGAATCGGCCAGGAAACCCTTGGCCGCATTCAAGCCCTGGATGCTGGGAATGATGCGGTTTTGCACGGTGTCGAAACGTTCCTGGGCGCGCTGCAGCTGGATGGCGCCGCCGGCGCCCAGCAATAGCAGGGCCAGCAAGGCGATGGTGAGGGTCAGAATGAGTTGCTTGGTGATATTCATGGTGTTTCACAGTAAAAAGGTGGCCTGGCAAGGCCAGGCGGGATGAGTAGCTGCCGATCAGGTGGCCAGGACCGGCTGCAGGCGGCGCGGGCTTAGGCCGCCAGCGGGGCTGCGTCAGGCGTGCGGCGCAGCAAGTCGCCGTGCTGGCGGCAAAACGCCAGGCCCGCCTTGTGGCCCACGTCGAACAGCAGCTGCATGTTCGAGCTGGACCAGTCCAGGGTGTCGGGCCAGTGCTGTTCCGGGATGCCGCCCATCAAGTCGAGCTTCAGCAGACGCCGCTTGGGCTGGCCCGTGCGCGCATCCGTGTTGTGCTCGAGCTCAAACAGGCGCAGCTCGCTCTTGGAAATTTTCACCAGCGGCGTGATGATGGAGCGCACCCAGGCGTCGTACAGGTTGCGCGGCTTGCGCAACAGGCGCTCGTCGCCGAGGATGTCGAGGATGACCAGGGTGTCGGCGTCATGGTGCTCGCCCTTGCCTTCGATAAACGGGTCGAAATTGAGCGTGTCGAGGGCCGCGCCTTCGATGTAGTCGTCGCCGTCGATGGTCGTCGGCGCATACAGGAAGGGAAACGACAGCGCGGCGCGCACGTGGATGGGTTCGATCTCGTGCTTGCCCCAGATTTGCATGCGGTGCTCGCTGAGGTTGTAGGCATTGATGTAGAAATCGGGGCGCATGCGCGCCACGCCCGCGAAGTCGACGGCTTTTTCCAGGAAGGGCAAATGCGCGCACAGGCCCAGGCTTTTCGCGGACAGGTCCGATGGCGACAGCGACGACACCATCAGCTTGCCCCAGTCCGACCAGGCCGTGGGCACGCCCGCAAACGTTTGCTGGAACGCCTGAAAAAAAGGATTGTTGGCCGGCGGCTGGAAAGCGTCGCGGAAGGTGCTCGCGTGCATGCCCGGCTTCTGGAATACCTTGTAGTTGATCGGGATCATCTTGTAGATGCTGTCGGCCACGCCCGTGTCGGCCCAGCTTTGCAAGGCCTGGCGCGGCGTGGCCTCGTGCGGCGTCGTGTAAAGCAAACCCATCAGCACTCCCGCGCCGGACGCGGAAATGACGTCGAACTCGATGCCCTCATCGAGGAAAGCGGCCAGCGCGCCGGCGATCAGGGTGGAATTTGGTGCACCGCCACCCAGCAGCAAACCCGTTTTGCGGGCCGGTTTCGCGGTCGCGGCTGGCGCCGGATCCGGCGGCGTCGTCATCACTGTCTTCATGCACACTCCCTGAACGGAACGGGGCAGTCACCCCTTAATTGTTGGTTACTACACGCTTATGGCGCCTAATCCTGCACATGTCCCGGCAACCGCCGAAGCGATGCAATGTTGCAGAAACAGATATGAAATTAACATAAATAAATTCCTTATGGCAATTTCAATAACGTATGACTGATATTCAGGAAGGGCATAAGCTGATGCTGTGCGGCATTGCTTGATGCGGCGCAGCAAATATAAATTTAGCGGATTAGGATTAATCGCTTTGGGGTAGGAATATTCCCCAACCCGCCGCCAGCGCGGGGGCCAGGGGTATCAGGCGATAGATGCAGGGTCGGGAGGGGACGCGGAAAAATGCAGGTGGGTACACAGATGGTCAACAAAGACACGGATTTTGGGCGACAGGTGGCGGCTCGACGGCCACAGCACCCAGAACTTGCTCGAGTACAGCAAGCTGTCGGCCAGCACGGCTTGCAGTTCACCGCGTGCGATGGCGTCGCGCACGATAAAGTCGGGTAAATAGGCGAGGCCCACGCCCTGCGTGGCGGCACCGATCAAGGCTTCGATATTGTTGCAGGTCAATGCGGTCGGCAAGCGCAGCTCGCCGCCGCTGTCGCCCTCGGCGCGCTGCAGCGCCCATTCCTGCAACTTGCCCGTGGTGGGGAATTTATAGCGCACGCAGGCGTGCCCTTCCAGCGCACGCGGCGTGGCCGGCACGCCATGGCGGGCGAAGTACGCGGGAGAACCGACGATGGCAAAGGCAAACGGCCCCAGTTCGCGCGCCATCAGCCGCGAATCGGTGAGCGTTCCGCTGCGCACGGCCACGTCGACGCCTTCGGCCACCACGTCGACCAGGCGGTCGTTGAAATCGAGGTCCAGTTCGATCTCCGGGTACTTGCGCGTAAAGTCCGCCAGCAGGGGCAGGATGATGCGGTAGCCGATCACGGGCAGGCTGACGCGCAGCTTGCCGCGCGGCGCCTCGGCCAGGTGCGACAGTTCCGCCTCGGCATCGCCCAGGTCGGCCAGGATGCGCTGGCAGCGCTCGTAAAACAGCGCGCCCTCGTTGCTCAGGCTGATGCGCCGCGTGCTGCGGTTGAGCAGGCGCACGCCCAGCTTTTCTTCCAGCCGCGCCACGCTCTTGCCCACGGCCGAAGCCGACACGCCGAGCAGCCGCCCGGCCGCCACATAACTGGAAGTTTCCGCCGCGCGCACGAAGGCGGCTATGCCGTTCAAATTATCCATGCGACCTCAATTAGGGAATATTTGTCCGTTATGAGTGGATTTTCAGCCACTTTTTCATGGATTGCATCCATATTATCATCGGATTCCCTCTTTCTGGAATCATTCCCATGGATACGAATCACCGCATGCAGCCTGCCTCCGCGTCCCGGCGCGCCTTCGTGCTGGCCGCCGTCTGCCTCGCTGCGCTGTGCATGCCGCTCAGTTTTACGGGACCGGCCATCGCCATTCCCGCCATCGCCGCCGAGCTGCGCGGCACGCCGCTGGCGCTGGCCTGGATCACGAATGCCTTCATGCTCAGCTTTGGCGGCTGCCTGATGGTGGCCGGCGCGCTGGCCGACCGTTATGGCCGCAAGCGCGTGTTCTTGCTGGGCATGGCTGTGTTTTCCGCCGCCGCGCTGGCCTTGGCGGCCGCGCCCGCCATCCTGTGGCTCGACGTGCTGCGCGCCGTCCAGGGCCTGGGCTGCGCCATGGCCCTGTCGAGTGGACTGGCGGCCCTGGCTCAGGAATTCGACGGCCCGGCCCGCGCGCGCGCCTTCAGCCTGATCGGCACGGCCTTCGGCGCGGGCCTGGCCTTCGGCCCCTTCCTGGCCGGCACCTTGATCACGCATACGGGCTGGCGCGCCATCTTCATCGTCACGGCCGTGACCGGCCTGGCCGCCCTGCTGGCCGCCGCGCGCGCCATGCGCAACACGCGCGACCCGCAGGCGCAAGGCGTCGATTGGCCCGGCGCCCTGACGTTTACGGGCGCGCTCTCCCTGTTTACCTATGGCTTGCTGCAGGCGCCGCACAAAGGCTGGGGCAGCCCCGCCAGCCTGGGGCTGTTCGGTGGCGCGGCCTTGCTGCTGGCTGCGTTCATCCGCGTGGAGCGGCGCGCCGCGCGGCCCATGCTGGACTTGACCCTGTTCCGCCTGCCCGCCTTTGCCGGCGTGCAATTGCTGGCGGCCGCGCCCGCGTTTTCCTTCGTCGTGCTGCTCGTATTGCTGCCGGCCCGCTTCATCGGCATCGAAGGCTACAGCGCGCTGGAGGCGGGACGCATGATGATCGCCCTGTCCGCGCCCATGCTGGTGCTGCCGGTCCTGGCCGGCCTGGCGGCGCAGCGCCTTGCCGCCGCGCACATTTGCGCCAGCGGCCTGCTGCTGGCGGCGGGCGGCTTGCTGTGGCTGTCGACGTGTGCGCCGGGCCAGTCGCCCACTACCTTGATCGGGCCGCTGCTGCTGATCGGTTGCGGCATCAGCCTGCCCTGGGGCTTGATGGATGGTCTGGCCATCAGCGTCGTGCCCGTCGAACGGGCCGGCATGGCGGCCGGCATCTTTAACACGACGAGGGTGGCGGGCGAAGGCCTGGCGCTGGCCATCGTCAGCGCGCTGCTGGGCACGTTTACTGTCGCGGCGCTGGGCCACGCCGACCTTGCCGGCATCGGCGCGGAACAGGCGGCGCACGCGGGCTCCTTCCTGGCGCTGGGCGAGCTGCGCCATGCGGCCACCCTGCTGCCGCAGGCTGGCGCCGCCGAACTGGCGCAAGCGTACGGCACGGCCTTTTGCCACTTGCTGTATGTGCTGGCCAGCATTACGACGACCTCGGCCCTGCTGATTCTGGTCTTCCTGCGGCATCCTGCCCTTGCCGCAACGGACTCGACCACCCTACCCGCCTGCGACACTCCCTCCTGATCTCCTCCTGCCATACACGGCGGCGCCCACGCGCCGTCGCCCGCCTTTGATGTTTCTCCGCAACACCCACAAAGTTTCCGAACAACGCCAAGAACAAAACGAGTTTACTTATCAAAGCGCTTTGAACTATACTCAAAGCGCTTTGAGACATAGTTAAAGCGCTTTGGTTGTGCAAAGTGATGCGCGCCGATCCCACATCTATAAAAACACTGGAGACACAATGAACAAATTTTTCTTGAAAGCGTTGCCAGCGGCAGTGCTCATGGCCTTGAGCGCGTCGGCCCAGGCAGCCCTGCCGATCGACTTCGGCGGTTACATCCGCTCGGGCATCGGTACCAGCAGCGAAGGCGGCAAGGAAGCGTGTTTCGGCCTGGCCGGCGCCTCGTCCAAATATCGTCTGGGCAATGAGTGCGAAACCTACGGCGAGCTGAAATTCGGCGGCGAGGCCTTCAAGGCAGCGAACGGCACCACTTTCCGCATCAATACCCTGGTGGCGTTTTCCGTGAACCAGAACCAGGACTGGGAACAATCGGACCCGTCGTGGCGCGAAATGAACGTGGTGGCGGACAAGATCGGCACGGGCGCCTTCGCCGAAGCGCGCGCCTGGGTCGGCAAGCGCTACTACGACCGCCAGGACGTGCACATCACCGATTACTACTTCTGGAATAACAGCGGCCCTGGCGCCGGCCTGGAAAACATCGACCTGGGCGCGGCCAAGCTGGCCTACGCCATCGTGCGCACGGCCGACGACGGCGACAGCAAGCGCATGGGCCTGTCCCACGACTTGCGCTTCTCCGGCATCAAGGTCAACCCGGACGGCGAACTGACCTTGGGCCTGCAATTCAACCAGAAACGCAACGCGCAAGGCGCGGCGCCCATCGCCAGCGGCCACTTGCTGACCATCATGCATACGCAAGGCAATCTGCTGGGCGGCTTCAACAAGGTGGCACTGCAGTACGGCAAAGGCAGCGCGGCCAACACGGGCGGCTTCAGCCTGGGCGCCAGCAAGGATGACAAGGTCGTGCGCCTGACGGAACAGATCATGATCCAGCCCAAAGGTTCCTGGTCGGGCATGGGTACCTTCGTCTACGAAGACAAGGAAACGGCAGGCGTGAGCAGCAAGTGGACGTCGATCGGCGCGCGCCCCGTCTACCACTTCACGGACAACTACAGCCTGGCCGTGGAACTGGGCCACGACATCGTCAAGCCGGAAGGCGGCGAAAGCCGCAACCTGACCAAGCTGACCTTCGCGCCGCAACTGTCGGCCGGCAACAGCTTCTGGTCGCGCCCCGTGCTGCGCGCCTTCTACACCTACGCCAAATGGAACAAGGCAGCCCAGTCGGCCGCCGCGGCGGAATCGGCGCTGTCGTCGACGGGCGTGTTCGGTGGCAAGACCAATGGCAGCTCGATGGGCTTCCAGGTGGAAAGCTGGTGGTAATCGCCGGCATCTAGAACGTCGGCAAGCGTCCCCGGACGCTTGCCGGTGGCAGCAACACCGCCCGCATTTCGGGGCAGGCAGTAACCGGACCCACCATTTCGCCGCTGCACGCGATGGCCGGCAGCTTCAATGTAGTGATTCAGCAGTATCCTCTTTTAGCGCGGGCGCCCCTGGGTTTGCCCGCGTATTTTTTTGGGCGCCGCCGCCGCAGGTCATACCCCTGATCATTCCGGCATTTATCAGATAAACTACCCTTCATCGCACCGCATCGCTCCCGACCCACCCCATACGCAGCATTCATGAACCTCAAAAATCTCGCCAGAACGCTAGGAATATCCGAAACCACCGTCAGCCGCGCCTTGAATGGCTATCCAGAAGTGAGCGAACGCACGCGCGAGCGGGTGCTGGCCGCCGCGCAGGCGGCCGGCTACCGCCCCAATCCCATGGCGCGCAGCCTGGCCGTGGGGCGTACGAACATCGTCGGCATCATCTACCCGCTGATGCCGAACGACCTGGCCGACCCCATGTTCATCGACATCGTGGGCGGCATGTCCGAAGCGCTGGAAGCGCAGCAGATGGACATGATGATCGCGCCCGCCTCGGCCACCAACGAATTCCACACGTATGAACGCATGGTCAAGGGCCGCCGCATCGATGGCTTGATCGTCGGGCGCACGAAACCGTTCGACGAGCGCATCGCCTACCTGGCGCAGCAGGGCATGCCGTTCGTCGCGCATGGCCGCACGCAGCTGAACCAGCCACATGCGTGGTTCGACTACGACAACGAAGCGGGCATGCGCCTGGCCGTCGAGCGCCTGGCGCAGCTGGGCCACCAGCGCATCGGCCTGATCAGCGCCACGCCAGACCTGAACTTCGTGCGCCAGCGCGTCGAGAGTTTCCAGCACGCCATGCAGGCGGGCGGCCTGGCCGTCGATCCCGACAATCTGGTCGACAATGCGCACGACCGCCGCGCCGGCTACCAGGCCATGCAGCGCCTGCTGGCCCGCTCGCCCCGCCCCACCGCCGTCATCGTCGATAACCACATGTCGGGCGTGGGCGCCGTGCGCGCCCTGCTCGACGCGGGCATCGCCATCGGCCGCGAAATGTCGCTGATCGTCTGGGGCGTGATGGAAGATTCCCTGGCCGGCCATAACGTCACCACCGTCGTCCAGCCCGACCCGCGCGGCGCCGGCGCGAAGATGATCCACATGCTGCTGGCCCTGATGGACGGCACGCCCGTCACCGACCTGCAGGAACTGTGGCCATGCGAACTGCTGCCAGGGGAATCGGCGGGACCAGTAGTCCGCGCCTGATTTCCCCTCGCACCGCGCAATCCGCGAAATACCGGGGTCAGTCACTGCGTGATCGGAATGCGCCCCACCGGGACGCATTCCCCCGGCGGGTCTGACCCCGGCTCTCCCGTCTTGTTGTCCTGAATCACCCTCATAAAAAAATCGTATGTCTGGCGCGTGTATCGCTTTACTTTTCAAAGCGCTTTGAACTATACTCATTTCATACCCAAAGCGCTTTGAATTTTAAAATAAGACGTTCGCCTACCAACCAGCAGCGCCGCCCTGATAGCCACGGCTACAGGCACTTTTAAGAAATCATTCATGCCGACCATTCAGAACAATCTCGCCCACCTGCCCGCCGACTGGTGGCGCAGCGCCGTCATCTACCAGGTCTATCCACGCAGCTTCCTCGACAGCAATGGCGACGGCATCGGCGACTTGCCCGGCATTACCTCCAAGCTCGATTACATCGCCGCCCTGGGCGCCGACATCGTCTGGATCTCGCCCTTCTTCACATCGCCGATGAAGGACTTCGGCTACGACGTGGCCGACTTCTGCGACGTCGATCCCATGTTCGGCACCCTGGCCGATTTCGACCGCCTGGTGGCGCGCGCCCATGAACTGGGCCTGAAAGTGATGATCGACCAAGTGCTGTCGCATTCGTCCGACGTCCACCCGTGGTTCGTGGAAAGCCGCTCCAGCCGCGACAATCCCAAGGCCGACTGGTATGTGTGGGCCGACCAGAAACCGGACGGCACGCCGCCGAACAACTGGCTCTCCGTGTTCGGCGGTTCCGCCTGGCAATGGGAGCCGCGCCGCGGCCAGTACTACCTGCACGATTTTCTCGTCAGCCAGCCCGACCTGAACTTCCACAACCCGGCCGTGCAGCAGGCGCAGCTGGACAACCTGCGTTTCTGGCTCAAGCGCGGTGTCGACGGTTTCCGCTTCGATTCCTGCAATTTCCCCTACCACGACCAGTTGCTGCGCGACAATCCACCCGCCGCGCAGCGCGATGCGAGCAGCGTGTCGGCCATCAACCCGTACGGCATGCAGGCGCACATGTACGACAAGACGCAGCCGGAAAACATCGCCTATCTGCAGCGCGTGCGCGCCATCCTTGATGAATACCAGGCCATTTCCATCGGCGAAGTGGGCGACGACAATGCGCTGGCCACGATGGCCGCCTACACGGGTGCCGACAAGCTGCACATGGCTTACAGTTTCAACCTGCTGACGGCCGAGTTTTCCGCCGCGCACATCCGCAAGCAGGTGGAAGAATTCGAGGCGCAAGTGGCCGACGGCTGGGCATCTTGGTCAGTGGGCAACCACGACAGCGTGCGCGTCATGACGCGCTGGGGCGGCCAGAACCCGTCGCCGTCGCTGGCCAAGGTGGTGCTGGCCGTGCAGGCGGCCTTGAAAGGCACGCCCTGCCTGTACCAGGGCGACGAGCTGGCCCTGACGGAAGCGGACATTCCTTTCGAAGCGCTGCAAGACCCGTACGGCATCCCGTTCTGGCCCCAGTTCAAGGGCCGCGACGGCTGCCGCACGCCGATGCCATGGGTGGCCGATGCGCCGCATGGCGGCTTCAGTTCGGCAAAACCCTGGCTGCCCGTGCCGCCCGAACACCTGGCGCGCGCGGTGGATGTGGAAAAAAACGATTCTGCTTCACCATTGCGCTTTGCGCAAAATATCCTCGCCTGGCGCCGCACCCTGCCGCAGTTGCTGCGCGGCGATATCGTCTTCTTCGATGCGCCGGAACCCGTGCTGGCCCTGCGCCGCGACTTGCCGGGACAGCCGTCCGTGCTGGCCGCCTTCAACCTGGGCACGGAGGCGGTCACCTTCGCCTGGCCTGACGCGGCGCCAGCAGCCGGCCTGGCCGGTCACGGCTTGCCAGGCAGTAAAGATGGCCAGCAGATCAGCCTGCCCCCGCATGGCGGCTGGTTCGGCACGCACGCTTAAACAGTACCCTTTGGCGGCCATGCCGCCAATTACAATAACGAGCCCCGCGCATCAGCGGGGCCAAATTGAGAGAACGAGGACGACATGGCTGGACTGAAATTAACAGGCCTGAAGAAGGCATATGGCGACGTGCAAACCCTGCACGGCATCGACCTGGAGATCGCCGATGGCGAATTCATGGTCTTCGTGGGCCCGTCGGGTTGCGGCAAATCGACCTTGCTGCGCAGCATCTGCGGCCTGGAAGAAATCAGCGGCGGCGACTTATTCATCGGCAAGACGCGCATGAACGACGTGCCGCCCGCCAAGCGCGGCATCGCCATGGTCTTCCAGAGCTACGCCCTGTATCCGCACATGAGCGTGGCACAGAACATGGCCTTCGGCCTGAAACTGGCCGGCATGAGCAAGGTACAAATTGCCGACGCCGTGCAGCGCGCCGCGCAAATCCTGCGCATCGAACCTTTGCTCGAACGCAAGCCGAAAGACTTGTCGGGCGGCCAGCGCCAGCGCGTGGCCATCGGCCGCGCCATCGTGCGCAAGCCCGACGTCTTCCTGTTCGACGAACCGCTGTCGAACCTGGACGCCTCCTTGCGCGTGCAGATGCGCATCGAACTGGCGAATCTGCACCGCGAATTGCGCTCGACCATGATTTACGTCACGCATGACCAGGTCGAGGCGATGACCCTGGCCGACCGCATCGTCGTGCTCAACGCGGGACGCATCGAACAGGTGGGCGCACCGCTCGAGCTGTACCACCATCCCGCCAACCTGTTCGTGGCCGGCTTCCTCGGTTCGCCCCGCATGAACTTCCTCAAAGGCAAGATCCACAGCTATATCGACGGCGTGGCCACCATCGCCACCAACGCGGGCGGCATGCTGCAGGCGGCGTTGACGCAGCCGCTGGCCAGCGGTATGCCCGTCACCGTCGGCGCGCGCCCCGAGCACGTGCAGGCATGCGCGCCCGGTGCCGCTGCCGCCATCACGGCCACCGTGCAGGCGGTGGAAAAACTGGGCGACATCAGCTATCTGTATGTGCACGTCCCGGGCGGCGACGAGCCGCTGGTGGTGCGCGCCGATGCGGATACGGACTGGGCGATTGGCCAGTCCGTATCGCTGCAGGTGGCGCCCGCCCGCGTCCACGTGTTCGACGAGCACGGCCAGACCCGCACCTGATCTATCCGCTTTAGGGGCCAGGCGCTACAGGCGCCGCCTGGCCTGGTTGCATCGTTTCAGCCTTGATACTCAACATAAACTTAGCATAAAAAAAGATACTGGAGATTGACATGTCCTTCACGCACCCGAAACGCAGCTTCATCAAAACCACCCTGATCGCCGCCGCCCTGGCCGGCATCGGCAACCTGGCCGCCGTCAGCATGGCGAACGCGGCCGAAGCAGGCACCCTGTTGATCTGGATCAATGGCGACAAAGGCTACAAGGGCCTGGCCAAGGTCGGCGAAGAATTCACCAAGAAGACGGGCGTCAAGGTCGTCGTCGAGCACCCGGAAGATGCGCCGAACAAATTCCAGCAGGCGGCCGCCGCCGGCAAGGGCCCGGACATCTGGATCTGGCCGCATGACCGCATCGGCGGCTGGATCGACGCAGGCTTGCTGCAACCAGTGACGCCAAGCAAGGAAGCGCGCGCCGCCATCCTGCCGCTGGCCTGGAATGCCTTCACCGTGGGCGGCAAGACCTGGGGCTACCCGATCTCGATCGAAGCCGTCGCCCTCGTCTACAACAAGGACCTGGTGCCGACCCCGCCTAAGACCTTCGAGGAAATCGCCGCGCTGGACAAGAAACTCTCCGCACAAGGCAAGAAAGCCATCCTGTGGGATTACACGAATACCTATTTCACGTGGCCTTTGCTGGGCGCGGGCGGCGGCTTCCCGTTTGAAGTCAAGTCCGACGGCCGCTACGATGCAGCGAAAACGGGCGTGAACAATGCCGGTTCGCAAGCCGGCGTGAATGCGCTGATGACTCTGATCAACAGCGGCGCCATGCCGAAGGGCGCGGGCTACGCGGAGATGGAAGCGGGCTTCAACCAGGGCAAGATCGCCATGATGATCAACGGCCCATGGTCGTGGGACAATGCGCGCAAATCGAAGATCAATTACGGCGTGGCAACGATTCCTACCGTGGCAGGCAAGACGGCCACCCCATTCGTGGGCGTGCTGGGTGCGATGATTTCGAAAGCCAGTCCGAACAAGGACTTGGCGACGGAATTTCTGGAAAACCAGATGCTGCAGCTCAATGGCCTGAAAACCATCAACGCCGACGTCCCGCTGGGCACGCCAGCTAATAAAGTGCTGTTCGCGGAATTGAAAGCCAATCCGAACATCCAGGCGACGATGGAAAGCGCCCAAGCGGGCCGCCCGATGCCGAACAATCCGGAAATGGGCCGCTTCTGGTCGTCGATGCAATCGGCGCTGGAAAACATCACCCAGGGCCGCCAGACGACCAAGGATGGCCTGGATGCGGCGGCGAAGCGGATTACGACCGCCAATTAATTAGCTTTAGGTAGGTCGGATTAGGCCCGAAGGGCCGTAATCCGACAAACATTGTTGGCGGCTGATGTCGGATTACGCGGCGCAGCCGCTAATCCGACCTACGCCACCACGCTTGACATCCAGCATCCATCTTCACAGGTATCCCATCGTGCGCAAGTTTATCGGCCCTACGGTATTGACCATCAGCATGGCGCTGGGTCTGTATCTGCTCTTCATGTTGTACATTTCCGGCCAGACCATGCTGGCCGCCGTTTTCCTCGGCTTGCTGACCCTGACGACGTTTGTCTTCACGTCGCCGCGCGCCTATGCCTACCGTTATCTGTTTCCCGGCATCACGGCGGTAATCGTCTTCGTGCTGCTGCCGATGGTGTACACGGTGTCGATCGGCTTTACCAATTTCAGTTCGCGCAACCTGCTCACCTATGACAGGGCCACGCAATACCTGCTCGACGAGACGCAGCGCGTGGAAAGCGCCGGCTATGCCATGACCGTGCATGCCGACAACAAGGAATACCGCTTGCGCCTGGAAAGCCCGGACACGGGCGAAGTGCTGCTGACGCCGCCGCTGGCCCTGAAGCGCGCCGTCCCGCTGAAGGTGGACGTGGCGCCGGCTGACCCCGTGCAGGCGCCCGTGCTGGCCCCTGCCCTGCCCATCAAGGACATCATCGCCCTGCAAAAGGACTTGAAGCTGCTCACCCTGGTCCTGCCGAACAGGATCGAGCTGCGCATGGTGGGCTTGCGCGAATTCGGCCCCGTCGCGCATGTCTACAAACAATTGCCGGACAAGACCCTCAAAAAAGTCGCCACGGGCGAACTCGTGACGCCGAACTTCAAGACGGGCTTTTATGAAATGCCGGACGGCACGAAACTGGAACCGGGCTTCAAGGTCAATGTGGGCTTTGCCAACTTCGTGAAAATCTTCTCCGATGAAGCGTTCCGCGGCCCCTTCCTGCGTATTTTCGTCTGGACCATCGTCTTCGCCCTGATCAGCGTGGCCACCACGACGGGCCTGGGCATGGTGCTGGCCGTTCTGCTGAACTGGGATGCGCTGCGCTTCCGCGGCCTGTACCGCACCCTGCTGTTCCTGCCATACGCTGTGCCCGGTTTCATTTCCATCCTCGTCTTCAAGGGGTTGTTCAATAACAACTTCGGCGAAATCAACCTCGTGCTCGACGCCCTGTTCGGCATCAAGCCCGCCTGGTTCTCGGACACCACGCTGGCCAAGGCCATGATCCTGATCGTCAACACCTGGCTCGGCTACCCCTACATGATGGTGGTGTGCATGGGTCTCATCAAGGCGATCCCGTCGGACCTGTACGAAGCGTCGGCCCTGGCCGGCGCGGGACCGCTGACGAATTTCTTCAAGATCACCCTGCCCCTGATCATCAAGCCGCTGACGCCTTTGATGGTGGCCAGCCTGGGTTTCAACTTCAATAATTTCGTGCTGATCAGCTTGCTGACGGGCGGGCGTCCCGATTTCCTCGACACAACGTTACCGGCCGGCACGACGGACTTGCTCGTGTCCTACACCTACCGCATCGCGTTCGAGGATTCCGGCCAGAACTTTGGCCTGGCCGCCGCCATCTCGACCCTGATCTTCTTCCTCGTGGCCGCGATTTCGCTGGTCAACATGCGCCTGACGCGCATGAACAAAGCATAAAGGACAGTAATGGCTATCGTTGTCGACCGTTCCAACCGCTGGCGCATCCTGGCGGCCCACGTCGCCGTGATCGCGCTGATCGCGCTGGTGATGTTCCCCTTCCTGATGATCCTGTCGATTTCTTTGCGACCAGGCAACTTCGCCTCGGGCAGCTTGATCCCGCCCGAGATCAGCTTCGAGCACTGGCGATTGGCGCTGGGCATGTCTTACCAGGCGCCCAACGGCGCCCTGGTCGAACCGGACTTCCCCGTGCTGCTGTGGCTGTGGAATTCCATCAAGGTGGCCAGCATGAGCGCCACCGTCACCGTGCTGCTGTCGACCACGTGCGCGTATGCGTTCGCGCGCATGCAGTTCCGCTTCAAGTCGCAGACGCTGTCCGCGCTGATGCTGCTGCAGATGTTCCCCGCCGTGCTGGCCCTGGTGGCCATCTACGCCATCTTCGACGTGCTGGGCAGCTACGTGCCTTGGCTGGGCATCGACCACCACGGCAGCCTGGTGCTGGCCTACACGGGCGGCATCGCCCTGCATATCTGGACCATCAAGGGCTATTATCAAACCATCCCCGTCGAGATCGAGGAAGCGGCCAAGGTCGACGGCGCCACGCAGTGGCAGGCCTTCGTCTACGTGCTGCTGCCGATGACGGTGCCCATCCTGATGGTGGTGTTCCTGCTGTCCTTCATCGGCGCCATCATCGAATACCCGATCGCTTCCGTGCTGCTGCATGAGCAGAACAACCTGACCCTGGCCGTCGGCTCGAAACTGTTCCTGTACGAGCAAAAATACCTGTGGGGCGACTTCGCCGCGGCGGCCATTTTGTCCGGCTTGCCGATCACGGCCGTGTTCCTGCTGGCGCAAAAATGGATGATCTCCGGCCTGACGGCCGGCGGCGTGAAGGGCTGACCATGCGACGCTCCCTGACTACGCTGGCCGCCCTGTTACTCTGCGCTTCGGCGCAGGCAGGGAGTTTTGCAGACAATCCCATCGTCTACTTCGCCGTGACGGACCGTTTCGCCAACGGCAATCCCGGCAACGACCACAGTTACGGCCGCGCCGCCGACCCGCAAGGCGGCGACGTGGGCAGCTTTCACGGCGGCGACATCGCCGGCATCACGCAGCAGCTCAAAGCCGGCTATTTCAAGGAACTGGGCGTCAACGCCCTGTGGATCACGGCACCGTACGAGCAGATCCACGGCTGGGTGGTGGGCGGCAAGCAGCAATTCCAGCACTATGCCTACCACGGCTACTGGGCACTCGATTACACCACGATGGACGCCAACATGGGCACGCGCGACGAGCTGCGCGAGATGATCGCCACGGCGCACGCGCAAGGCATCCGCGTGCTGTTCGACGTGGTGCTGAACCACCCCGGCTATGCGGACTTGCGCACCCTGGCCGAATACAAGGTGCCCGTGCTGTGGCCCGGCCATGACAAGGCCGCGCTGCGCGATTATCACAGCTTCATCGACTACAACAACTTCGAATTCAAGCAATGGTGGGGGCCGGACTGGGTACGCGCGGGCCTGCCCGGCTATTCCGATGGCGGCAAGGACGACTACACGATGCAGCTGGCCTACCTGCCCGACTTCCGCACGGAGAGCGGCAAGGCCGTGGGCTTGCCGCCGATTTTGCAGCGCAAGACGGACACGCGTGCCGTCGCCCTGCCCGGCACCACGGTGCGCGGTTATCTGGTGCACTGGCTGGCCGACTGGGTGCGCGAATTCGGCGTCGACGGTTTCAGGGCCGACACCGTCAAGCACGTGGAGCCGGCCAGCTGGCTGGCCCTGCGCGCGGCGGCCACGGAGGCATTACAAGACTGGAAAACGCGCCATCCCGAACAAAAGATCGACGACGCACCGTTCTGGATGACGGGCGAAGCGTGGGGCCATGGCCCCGAGCGCAGCAGCTGGTTTGATGCCGGCTTCGACTCGATGATCAATTTCGACTTTCAACACCGCGCGGGCGGCGACTGGAAAAGCATCGACGGCGTGTATCGCCAGTACGCGGGCTTACTGGCGAAAGAGCCACGCCACGACATCCTGTCGTACATCTCCTCGCACGACACCAGCCTGTTCCCGCGCGATCAATTGAAGCACGGCTTGTCCGCCCTGCTGCTGGCGCCGGGCGGCGTGCAGCTGTTCTATGGCGATGAAAGCGCGCGCCAGCCTGGCACGGCGCCCATCGGCGACGAACAGCAGGCCACGCGGTCAAGCATGAACTGGGGCTCGCTCGATGCCGCCACCCTCGCGCATGCGCGCAAGCTGGGCCAGTTCCGCCTGCGCCACCCTGCCCTGGCGCGCGGTGAACACCGGTTCATCAACGACAAGCCGTACGCATTCGCCCGCGTGATGGATGGTGACGCCGTCATCGCCGTGCCCGAGGCGCAAGGCGCGCTCTCACTGAAGGTGCACGGCGTGTTCGCCGATGGCACCCTGCTGCGCGACGCCTACACCAATCAAACCTGTATCGTCAAAGATGGCACCGTCGCGGTACACGCGGCCGGCACCGCCCTGTTAGAAAAGGCTGCACCATGAGTACCTATGACATCCTGGTGGTCGGCGGCGCCGGCATCGACACGATCGTGCGCGTCCCCGACCTGCAATTGCCCGTGGCCGATTCGCTGCACGTGCCCCCCATCCGCGACTACGTGGCGCACACGGGCAATGGCGTGGCGCTCGGTTGCCACGCGCTGGGCCTGCGCTGCAAGTTCATCGACTTCATCGGCGACGATGCGCAAGGCGCGGCCATTCTGCAGCGCTATAAAGAGACCAAACTCGATTTTTCACACCTAGTCGAACCCTCGGGCACACGGCGCAGCGTCAACCTGGTCGACCCGCAGGGGCGCAGACTGTCGCTGTACGACGGCCGCCACCCGGAAGACCTGCGCATGCCGGCCGCTTTCTATCTTCCCTACCTGGGACCGGCGCGCCACGCGCACTTTTCCATCATGGGCTGGGTGGCCGCACTGTTTGACGACGCGCAAGCGTGCGGCACGACGGTATCGACCGATCTGCACGACTGGGATGGCGTCAACCCGCACCACAAGGTCTTTGCCCTGCGCGCCGACCTGGTGTTTCTCAGCACGGCGGCGCTGGGCGAGCGTCGGGACGACGTCATGCGCGAAATTATTTGGCAAGGCCGCGCGCAGGCCGTGATCGCCATGGCCGGCGCGCACGGCGCCTACCTGCTGGAACGGGGCAGCGCGTCCGTGCGCCACACTCCGACGGCGGGATTGAAGCTGCCCGTGGTGGACACGAATGGCGCGGGCGACTCGTTCGTCGCCGCGTTTTTGCACGCCTGGCTGGCAGGATTGCCGCTCGACGAAGCCATGCGCCGCGGCGCCATCGGCGGCGCGTTTGCCTGCGCCCAGCATGGCACGCATGAACGGTTCATCGGCCAGGCAGAGCTGCAGCAATACGACGCTGTTTCCCAAGCAAACCCGCCTTGGTAAGCCTGGGGGGGACGTGAGCCGCCTAAGGGCGAGATTGCAAGTCACTCAATCGTCTTGACGTTTTTAGTGAACTCCGCACGAATGGAGCAAGATCTGTGCGACAGTTTATCTTTTGCCATGATTGTGTGAGTCTGTTCACGTATGAATGCAAAATCATAAGCCACGATGTGCAAGTTTACTTCCGCATTAGTATAGGTCGCATCGAATCGATCTTCCACTGGCTGCCTATAACTTCTGGTCCGTGAATCATTTTCCGGGGCGATAAAAGGAATATCACGTATCGATTTTGCGGCTCCAAATTTCCGGGTCAATTCCGCTCGTAGATGCTGAAAAGATGCGCATTTTGCAGTCGCCTCGACGTATGTCATATCCTCGCCATTAGTCGTTATTTTTTCTTCCCAATCATCGTCAGTGCCATGCAGCCGATAATTTCGCATCGTTGAACCTGAAAATCCATAAAGAAAATTAACTTGAGTCACCCCGTCATTTGAAAAAAATAAAGTTGCAACGCCTGGGAATTGGTCGAGAAATTTCGTTGATATGCTGGCGAATATCCCTGGGCCCCTTTGGCCAAAAGTTGCATTGGGGATTTTTTCTAGCACGTCCTTTCTCGTATCGCCAATCAGAATCGGCTTATCAAAATAATCAGTCAACGCAACTGTGGCTAGCCGGCGAACGGTCATTGGGGGCGTCGCCGTTTCGGTCGTAGCAGATATGGCGGGAGGCGTGTCCGATACTGGAGACTGCGATGGTGTCGGTGTAATTGCTTGCGCAACCGGCTGGGCCATGGACTCACTCGTAGCCGACGCCACGTCGCCCACGCTTGTGGGTGGGAGCATTTTCTGCGTCGCTGTTGGTGGCGCAGCAGGCGGTGCGGCGGGCGACAAATCTTTTGTTTTGAAAAACTGATGCCATGCAAAAAAAATCAATCCACCTGCAAAAATAATGGCAAGTAGCGGACGGCGCCGAAGGAGTGCTAAACCAGCTTCGAATTCGCGCTCGAAGCGCTCGGACCATGTTTCGTTAGGAACAGTCACATTTTCCTCCTGCCGTTGGGTCAGTTGATCAAGTAGTCTAGCACCTGCTGACGGCGGGTATGCGGCGCCGGCGCAATCTGATTGCGTGCTCCCAAAAAGGAGGGGATGGACGGCAAGCGTACTGCCATGGTTGTCTTGAAGTACGCGCAAAGCCACTGCCATCTGAAAGCGGCGCGACATGGCCAATTAGTCAAACGAAATTAATAACGTCGCTGCGCACTGCCGGCCGGTGTTGTGTTCGCCAGTGCAGCGTGTGGATACTGCAGCGTACCCAGGACGTTGACGCGCTTGCTGCGCGCGCAAAATTTGAGGAAGCAATTAGCTTATAACTTAATATTCTATCAAGCGTAGCAAGCAGTTAACGGGGGCATGGCACAATGGCTGCGAATTTCAAACGCTTCACCATCGCAGACCATTCGAACCGGAGACCACATGAGAATCGAAACCCTGGCCGTGCACGCCGGCTACACCCCCGACCCGACCACCAAGGCCGCCGCCGTCCCCATCTACCAGACGGTGGCCTACGCCTTCGACAATGCCCAGCATGGCGCCGACCTGTTCGACCTCAAGGTCGCCGGGAATATCTACACGCGCATCATGAACCCCACGCAGGACGTGCTGGAAAAGCGCGTCGCGGCGCTGGAAGGCGGCGTGGCCGCGCTGGCCGTCGCCTCCGGCATGGCGGCGATCACCTACGCGATCCAGACCATCGCCGAAGCGGGCGACAATTTCATCTCCGCCAGCCAGCTGTATGGCGGCACCTACAACCTGTTTGCCCACACCCTGCCGCAGATCGGCATCGAAGTGCGCTTCGCCGACGCGCGCCAACCCGAGACCTTCGCCGCCCTGATCGACGCGCGCACCAAGGCCATCTTCTGCGAATCGATCGGCAACCCGCTGGGCAATGTGACGGACGTGGCCAAGCTGGCCGAAATCGCGCATGCGCACGGCATCCCGCTGATCGTCGATAACACGGTACCGAGCCCCTATCTGTTCCGCCCCATCGAGCATGGCGCCGACATCGTCGTCCATTCGCTGACCAAATACCTGGGCGGCCACGGCACCACCGTGGGCGGCGCCATCGTCGACAGCGGCAAATTTCCGTGGGCCGAGCACAAGCAGCGCTTCAAGCGCCTGAACGAGCCGGACGTGTCCTACCACGGCGTCGTCTACACGGAAGCGTTCGGCCCCGCCGCCTTCATCGGCCGCGCGCGCGTCGTCCCGCTGCGCAACATGGGCGCGGCCATTTCGCCGCTCTCCGCCTTCCATCTGATCCAGGGCATCGAGACGCTGGCCCTGCGCATGGACCGCATCTGCGACAATACGCTAGCCCTGGCCAAGCACCTGAAGCAGCATCCGAAAGTCGCGTGGGTCAATTACGCGGGCCTGGAAGACCACCCGGACCACGCGCTGGTGAAAAAATACATGCACGGCCGCGCCTCGGGCATCCTGTCCTTCGGCCTGAAACTGGCGGCAAGCGAAGACCCGCGCGCTGCCGGCGCCCGCGTGCTCGACGCCCTGCAGCTGTTCACGCGCCTGGTCAACATCGGCGACGCCAAGTCGCTGGCCACCCACCCGGCATCGACCACGCACCGCCAGCTCAATCCCGAGGAACTGGCCAAGGCGGGCGTGTCCGAAGACATGCTGCGCCTGTCCGTGGGCATCGAGCATATCGACGACTTGCGCGAAGACCTGGAACAGGCCTTGAACGCGGCGTAAGACTTTTTTTCGCGCCGTTCCCAGGGGAGTTCATGCCATAATCGGCGGCATGTCTTCCCCTCCTATTCCCCCTGAACAGCGGGCGTCCGGGCTGTTCCGCGCCGAATACGCGCGCCGCATGAATGCCGTGCTCGACCATATCGACCGCCACCTGGACACGCCGCTGGACCTGGCCCAACTGGCCGATGTCGCGCATTTTTCCCGTTTCCACTTTCACCGCGTGTTCGCCGCCTGGATGGGTGAAACCTTGGGCGATTATGCGCGCCGCCGGCGCCTGGAATCGGCCGCCTTGCGGCTGGCCTGCCGTCCCGGCGAGTCGATACTCGACATCGCGCTGGCGACGGGCTTCGGTTCCGGCGAAGCGTTTGCGCGCGCCTTCAAGCTGAAATTCGGCTGCACGCCAACAGCCTGGCGCGCCGGCATTGCCGCGAAAAACGCCGCCATGCTCGCGGCCATGCGCCTGCGCCGGCAAGATAGCAATCCGGATCAGGCCATGCGCAATACCGATCAGGAATACGGGCCGAACTTCCCGCACCATGGGCACTCCAATCCACTTGATAGAGAGAGTCCCATGCAAGTCACCATCCTCGACCTGCCGCCCGTCACCGTCGCGTGCCAGCGCCATATCGGCCCCTACGGCCCCGCCATCAGCGCCTTCTGGCGCGACACCGTATCACCGTGGATGCAGTCGCACGGCCTGGGCGACGCCACCTGCTACGGCATCGGCCTGGACGATCCCGCCATCACGCCGCCGGAAAAATGCCGCTACGACGCCTGCGTCGCCGTGCCCGACGGCTTCCAGTCAGGCGGACGCGCCAGCCTCGCCACCCTGCCAGGCGGGCGCTATGCGGTGGCGCAGTTCAAGGGACCGTCCAGCGCCATCCCCGACGCGTGGACGCGCATGGCGCGCGAATGGCTGCCGGCCAGCGGCCTGCAGTGGGACGAGCGTCCCTGCTTCGAGCGCTTTGCCGCCGCCACGGCGATGGACCCGGCCACCGGCGAATTCTCTTGCGAGATCTGCATCCCCGTGCGGCCGCTGTAGCAATGTCGTCGGATTACGCGGCAGGCACGGCTACGTGCCGCGCGGCCTTGGCGGTAACAGCGTAGGTCGGATTAGCGCAGCGTAATCCGACACCGCCGCGTACGACAAGCATCCGCCATTAAGGTCCCGCCAACACCTGCGCCACCTGCCTGACCCTGTCATCCACGGAACCTGACACATTGACATAGGCGATCCCCCGCCGCGTCAGCTCGGCCTGGTACCACGCATGCTGGCGCGCGCGGAAATCCTCGTCGCGGCGGGTGCCGTCCTGGATGAAGGGGAAATCAGGGGCGCACAGCAGCATAAGGTCATAGCGGTGTTCGGCCAGCTGCGCCAATTCCTGCTCGGCCTTGCCGAACATCTCGATGCAGTAAAAATACGTGGTCATGGGCGAGGTATCGCAAAACAGCCAGCGCCGCGCAGCCAACAGCGCCTGCGCTTCGCGGCGCAGCTGTTCCCGGCCGATCTTCAGCAGATCGTCATAGTGCAATACGCCATCCTGGCGCTCCCATAACTCTCGGCCATATTCGGCCACCCAGGCCGTCTCGAAATGCCGCGCCAGCGCTTGCGTCAAAGTCGTCTTGCCGCTCGACTCGCCGCCGAGCACGCACACGCGCGTGACGAAATCGGCGCGCACAACGGGCGACAGGAAGGCGCTGCGCGCATGCGGGTCTTGCCGCACGAGGGTGCCGGACACGGGCACCAGGGTTCTTGCCTGGTCCACGCTCACGTGCGCCACCGCACCAGCTGCATAATGCCGTTCCAGCACCTGCGCAAAGCCGGGACCATACTCTTCGCTGGTGAAGACGGCGTCGACGGGCAAGTCCAGCACCGTCCAGCACAGCCAGCCCATGAAGTGGCGATGGTCGTCGCCATCGGCGTCGTTGTGCGGCAGCGCGCACGCCGGCACGCCGCGCGCCGCGCACAGGGCGGCCAGGCGCGCATCGTCGAGCACCACGATGTGCGCCCGCGGGAATTGCGCGCGCAGCCACCGTTCCCGGCGCGCCGGTTCCAGGCCGGGAAATTCGGGCTTGGTGTAGCTGACCACCAGCAGCTCTTCGCAGGCGTCTTGCGCACGGTTGATCAACAGTTCATGGCCCTGATGCAGCGGGCAAAATTTGCCGACCACAAGGCCGCGTTTATGGAGCTTCATGCTGCCGCTTCCCGCAAATCCGAGGTGTATTGAATGATCTTGTCTTCCGCCAGCAAGGTCTCGACCGTGATGGCGCCGAAAAAAGGCGCGAGCAAGGCGCGAGCACGGTCAGCCTGCGGCATGGCGTTCGGCGCCAGGCGCAGCGCGACGGCGCCGTCGCCATGCTGATGCACGCCGAACAGGGCGATGGCCAGCGGTTTCAGGGCATGCGTGATGTCGATATTGTTGATCCAGTCGCCGTTGACCGTCCTGTAGCGCAAGGGGCTGCGGCCAGCCAGGCCCACCAGCACGGGGCCATGCGGGCCATGCAGCAGCGACGCGTAATCGCCCGTGCGGTAGCGCACGAGGGGCAGGCAAAAGTTAAAACCGCCCGTCACGGTGATTTCGCCGCGCGCGCCATCGGGCACGGGACGGCCGTCCGTGTCGAGGATTTCCACGTACAGCCGGTGCTGCAGCAGCACGTGGCCGCCTGTCCGCTCGTCGTACACGGCCACCGGCCCCACCTCATTGAGCGAATAGATATCGAGCACGGGGCAGCCGAAACGCGCTTCCAGCCGCGCGCGCATGCCGGGCAACAACATCATCGAGACGGACAGCAGCGCGGCAGGCTTGTGCGTCATGGACAAGGTCAGCAGCTCGGCAAACGAGATGGGGTCGCCCGCGATCAGCTCGGGCGCCATGGCGTCCAGGTAGCGCGCGCGGTCTTCAGGCTGGCACCAGTCGTCCACGTGCAGATTGATCTTCGCCAGGCCTGATTCGTTCATCGTGGGCGTGACGGAGACATAGGTGAAGCAGCGGCGCTGGTGCCCCAGCAGCATCACGCCCACCTGGCCCGCGCCATGGCGCAGGGTCACGCCGAAGCGGCGCAGCGCGCGCTTGTGGAAGGCCAGGTAGCGCCCCGCCACCAGCGGATGCGAGGCGATCAGCAGCGGATGGCCCGTGGTGCCCGTCGTCTGGAAATTGATCATGCGCGCCAGGTCCGCATCGTCAGGCACGAAGGCGGCGATATCGTGCGCCAGTTCGGCGCGGCTGACGGGCGCCACGTCCGCAAGGCGCGCGGGGGGCGAGCCGCAGGCACGATAATACGGCACCGTGGCGTAGGTCGTCCTGAAAAAATCCGCCAGCCAGGACGGCGGCGCATCGGCGCTCCAGCCGATCGCGGCATCCATGACGTCCTGTTCATAGGCGCGCAACGCTTCGACCTCCGCGGCCAGCAGCTTGTTGCCGCTGCGGTTACGGTACCGGGGCGCGCACGGATGGCTGCGCAGTTTGTCCAGCATGCGTGCGCCCGCCGGCGTCAGGGTGGGACAATAGTCGCGGTCCGATTCCCAGGCACCGCCCGGCAGGTTGACGTCAGGTTTGCCAGCGAGCGTCATTCGCGCGACCACTTGTCGGCCGATTCCTCGGCCGCCTTCTTCGCCAGCGCCTCGCGGATCTCGCGCGAACGCTGCTCGGCCAGGCGGCTCGCTTCGAGCAGGCGGCGGCGCTCCGTGCCGCTGATGGCGGACAATCTGTCCGTCGCCTGCGCCACGCTTTCATCGCGGGGCCGAAAACCCAGGCGCGCCAGCACGATGCGCGCCAGTTCCTCGCGCCGCTCCGGGTCTTGCGTGAACTGGTGCGCGGGCGTGGCGGCGGCCAGTTCGCACGCCGCCTCGCCCAGCACCTGCAGCAGGTCATGCTGCGGCAACTGCTGGCCGATGAACCACTCGTCGGCCAGCAGCCAGCACAGGATCATGGCCAGCGCCAGCCGGTTGCGGTCCGCCTTCACCTGCGCGCCGACAAACCCCTGCAGTGACGCGGCCGGCACGCGCGCGCCATGCAGCAGCACAATGTCGTTGACCAGCGCGGCCACCGCCACCGCCTGCGCATTGGCGACACCGGCGATACGGGGCTCGGCGAGGAATTCGACGGGCGTGTCGGCCAGGCGGTGGGTTAAGGTTTCGAGGTGGGGACCAGAGATATTCATGGGCCTTTTCTTATACAGTGATGTGCAAATTTAGCCCGAAAAGCAAAGGCTGGGGTCAGACCCGGCGGGTCTGACCCCGGATTTAAACATAGTGGCGCCGGCTGAACGCCCGCGCAAAGTCCAGCAAGTCCTCGTAGCGCTCGACGGCGTGGATATCCCAGCCCTGCTCGCGGCGCGCGCGTTTCAGGTCGTCATAGGTTTGCTGCAGCCACTTGCTGGCCGCCGCGCCATCCCAGTCGCGCGCCAGGTTCAGGGCCATGGTGCCGCCCGCGTCGCCCTGGGCCAGCGCCTTGGAGGAAATATCCCAGCCGCTGTTGCCCAGTTCATCCTTGTCGAACATGGTGGTGATGCCATCGTCGGAAATCATCAGGATGTGCGCGGGCCGTTCGCGCTTGCCCGCATAGGTCTTGCGCAGACAGTGGATGGGGAAACAGGTGCCGCCGCCAAAAAACTCCGTCAGCACGCCCAGGATCAGGTCTTCATCGCGCACGAAGCCGGGCGTCTGCATCACCTCGTTCTTGCCGCTCCATAGGGTCACCTGCACTTTCGCGCCGGCGCGCAGGGCGGACAGGGCGATGACGGCGCCGGCCAGGGTCAGGAACGAGGTGTGCGCCTGCGGGTTCGGCATGGAGCCGGAACTGTCCACGTACATGTCCAGGTCGACGGGCACGGCGTCGATGGCGCGCGCCGGTTCGCGGCCATACACGCGGCGCACGGTCGTCACGCCGGGCACGGGGCGCGGCGACTGCATCACGGATTGCAGCCAGTCGATTTCCTCGAGCGGATCGCCGATCTCCCACGCTTCCAGCCCTTCCATCTGCGGCTCCTGCGACTCGGGCGCGGGGCGGCTGGGAAACGCCACCAGGTGCGGCAAGGCCCGCTCGCGGTAGTAGCGGATGGCGATTTCATGGTCGCTCAGATCGATGCCCGAGGCCTTCAGAATGTCGCCCAGCTCGAACGGTTCGCGCAGCTGGCCGCCGCCCTGCCTTGCCGGCGCCTCGCCTTGCGGCTCCTCGCCATCGAGGCCGGAAATGCGCTTGTCGTGCACCGGGTGGATGGCGCCGCCCTCCTCGTCATCCTCGATCTGCTGCGCGCCATACGTCTGGCAGCCCCGGGCCGCGTCGCGCGTGTCCTGCAGATAGCGGCTCGGGCTCAGAGCGTCCGTATCGTCGACCAGATAGGGCAGCAGCAAGGTGGCGAAACGACCCGCCGCCAGCATCCAGTCGTTCGCATACACGCGTATCAGGCGCGCGCCCAGCCAGGCGTCCGTGTCCAGGCGTTCGTCCGCCTCGTGCTCAGCCCCTGCTCCGCCCAGCTCTCCCTTTTCCAGCTGCCACAGGTTTTCATAGATGCGCATGTACAAGGTCCATACGCCGCCGCTGCCCTTGGCGCGCGCTTCCACCGTGCGCCCCTGCTGCAGCTTGCGGTAGATGTCGGCCATGCGCAGATTCGCCTGGCGCTGCAAGCGGTCGTTGATGAACAGGTCCGTGTACAGATTGGCCACCATGGGCGCGTGCTGCTCCAGTGTGGGCAAGGCGCGGCGCATGCGCGCCAGCAAACGGAACTGGTCGCCGGCGCTGCCCGGCGCGAGGATATGGTGGCCGATTTCATGGGCGAGGATTTCCAGCGCATAGTCGTCCAGCCCCAGCTCCGTCACCAGCGGCAAGTCCACCACCACGCTCTGGTCCAGCAAACGGATCATGGCGAAGCTGCCGGACAGGCCCTGCTTGCTGGCCTCGACGCGGCTGGCGCACAGGCTGGGGTCGCGCAGGCGCGTAAATTTGCTCCATACGGCCAGGGCCTCGGGCCAGGCCGCGCGCCAGGCGTCGATCAGCGCGGTGTCGGCATCGTTCTTCATGCGAGCGGCAGCAGGCGGATCGCGTGCGTCCATGGCGACGTGACGGCGACCGTATGCGCATTGGCGGCGATGGCGATGTCGCCGGCCGGCACATCGAGTTCGATGCGGCGCGCGCCGATCTGCAGGATCGCCCCATCGAGCCGCACGGACGCCGGCATGCTTGTTTGCGCCTGCTCGAACTCCTGCGCCGTGGCGCTGTGCAGCACGGCGCCAAAGGCGTCGGCCACCAGCAGGTAATGGCGCTCGCCGCTGCGCACGATAAAACCATCCGCCGCAGCGCGCACTTGCGGCGGCGCGCCGAAGTCGCCACCGAGGCCTGTGAAGCTGCCGAACTCGCGGCCCTCCGCATTGCCGCGCCACGGATACTCCATCAGCTGCGCATGCACCTGCGGCCATGGCGCACCCGGCTCGCCAAAGGCGGCCAGCGCCAAGTCCGGCGGCAAGGTATCGGCGGCGGCCAGCGCGCCCTGGCGAAAATGCGCGACGCCCGCGCGCCACGCCAGCACCTGGCCCACGGCACGCAGCTGCGCCAGCGTGGCGACCTGCGGCGCCAGGGCGGCCAGCTCGCGCTGCCACTGCGCGGGACGCGCCCCCGCCACGGAGGCGATGTGGACGGCGGCGTTGCTGAGCATGCCCAGCACGTCGATGGGCGCCATCGCCAGCAGCGGCGCAAACTGCGGCGCCAGCTCGCGCCAGACGGTATTCAAGAACGGATTTTTCGCCGCCGGACCGGCCAGCCCATGGCCCACCAGTTCCAGGGCCATGTCGTAGGCGGCCAGGGTCACGCCGCCCGCCCGTTCAGGCGCGGCGGCGACCACGGCGACTATCAGCGGATCGACGCCGTCGAGCAAGAAGGCGCCGAAGGCGGCCATGTCGAGCGAGGGAAAGCGCCGGCGTGCTTCCGCCGCGCGCGCATTGAACTGGGCGCGGCCCCCGGCAAGTAGCGAGGCAAAGGCAGGAGAGATCATCGCGGCCCCTCAGTCGCTGTGCGAAAAGTGCAGCAGATAGCGTTCATCGCCCAGTTCGAACGCGATCTCGTCCCAGTGGATGGCGTACCAGAAACCGGCGGGCGGCGTCATCGTCACGGCATACGTGGAAAAACCGCCCAGCGCCTCGTCGAGCGATGCGAGGAAGGCGGCCACCAGCTGCGCGCGGAAGCGTCCCGGTGGCGCCGCCTGCATGTGCCGCGACGAGAAAAACCAGCGCTGGCACACCTGCTCCAGCTGCGCGCGTCCGCACGGCGCCGCCTTGATGTGCCACAAGGGGGCCGGCAAGTGGCGTGCCGGCTCGATGACGTGCAAGGCATGGTCTTCCACGCGCAGGCCCAGCGCCGTGGCAAGATCGGGCGCGTCGGGCAGGCGTGATAATTCGTAGCTCGCGCACAGGTCGCTCGCTTCGCCATTGAGCATGGCCAGCGCTTCCAGGAAGCCTTGACAGTGCGGCACGCTCATTGCGAACGCAGCCAGCTGCGGTAGTTGGTATAGCGCTGATGCAGGTATTTGAGCTTCAGCAGGTCGTCGTACAGGGGGCCGTACAGCTTGCGCCCCTTCGTGCGTTCGCCGATCAGCTTTTCGATGCGGTTCAGGCGCGCCAGGGTTTCGCGCTCGCTGACGCCATCGAGGCCCAGGTCGAATTCGGCCGACAGCACGCCCACGGGATCGTCGCGGTCCAGGTCCAGGCGGTTGAATTCATCGTTGGACAGGTCGAACAGGCGGCGCAGCCAGCCCAATCTGTCGCTGCGGTAGGCGGCGTTTTCCGGCAGCGCGAAAAATGGCGCGTCCGGGTCCGGCTGCAGCTTGTTATGCAGGACGAAGGGCAGCACCTGGCGCAAGTCTTCCAGCGCCACCTCGCCATTGCCGCGAAAATAAGCCATGGCCTTGGCGTAGATCATGAGCGCCATCAGGGTGCGCACGGAGATACCGTTCAAGGTCTGGCAACCGAGATCCTTCAGGCGGTCGCGCCCATTGTCGGCCGCCTGCGCGGCGCCCCGGTCGGCACCGGCCAAACGGGCCGTGTCCTTGGTCATGTATTCGAACTGGCCGCCGGCCGTCTCGAACAGCTCGAACTGGCTGGCAAAAAATTCCAGGCGGCGGCGCACGGCGTCGGGTATGCCCACCTGGCGGATCGCCTCGCCGATCTGGTCCACCTCCCCTTCCGTGAAGATGATATCGGGCGGCACCAGCTCTTCGGGACGCACGTTTTCTTCCACGCGCAGCAGCAGCTCGTTCAGGAAGCGCGGGTTGAAGGCCAGCGCCTGCACCGTCACGTCGACCCGGTCGCGCAGCGCCTCGATCACCTGGTAGGTGCCGCCGCCCTGGTCGTCGTTGGCCGTCAGATACCAGGCCGCTTCCGGGCACTCGTAAATATGGTTCAGCACTTCCGCGTAATTGTCGCCCATGACGGTGAGCAGCGCGCTTTGCGTGCGCGTGGGGATGCGGTTGTATTCATCGACGATTTTCACGCGCATGCCCAGCCAGGCGCGCCAGGCGATGCGGATATCGTCCATGCTTTGCGCGTTGACCAGGTCGGCCGGCAGCGGATTACCGAGCAAATCGGCCACCGTCATCTGCGGGTGGCCATGCTGCATCGCGCGCTTGACTTCTTTGACGGTAGAACCGGCCAGCACGCCCATCAGCAGCGCGCTGGCCGTCTTGCCCCGTCCCGGACCGCCCACAAACAGGCATTTGCGGCGCGTGGCGAACGTCAGCAGCGGCAGCAAAATAAAACTCGAATAGCTTTGCGCCGACGGCAAATTCAATGTACGGCGGCTGTCGCCCACGGAATACGTCTGCGACGGGCCGTCGTTGTACTCGATGTCGTAGTGGGGGCTGATGATGGCATGGTTGACGATCCAGAAATACGCCTGGCGCAGCTTTTCATCGAAAGGCCGCGCTTGCGCCTCGCCTTCCGCGCCCAGCGCGATGGGGCCCTGGTACAAATCCGCCACGTCGAACTGCCGCGCGGCGGGCGCGGCCTTGGGCTTGGTGGGGGCTTGCGACAAGCGCTGGAACAAATTGAATGCAGACATAGAAATCATCAAAAAGGCATCGAATCACCCCTAAAGCCAAGGACTGGGGTCGGACCCTCAGGGTCCGACCCCAGCATTTCGCTGGGGTTACGGAAATGAAATTATTGCATATCAAGTGCCTTCGGCCTTGTTCAAATCAACAACGGTTTCCTCCAGCTTGCGCCAGCGCCACCAGCCCAGCGCCACGCAGGCCAGTAGCAAGGCCAGCAAGCCCGCCACTTCATGGCGGATTTCATGCAGCGACGCGCCCATCTGGTTGAGCGCAACAAAGCCCTGGATGCCAGCCGTGGACGGTAGCAGCCAGCGCAGCCATTGCAGCACGACGGGCATGGACGATACGGGCCAGGTCAGGCCCGCGAGGAACAGCACCGGCATCGAGGTGGCGATCATCAGCTGCGTGCCCCGTTCGCGCGTGCGGAACAGCATGCCCAGCAGCATGCCGAACGCCGCCTCCGCCAGCGAGAACAGCACCAGCAGCAACAGCATGCCGCCGAAGTTGCCGCCACGGGGGTAATCCTGGAACCAGAAGACAAAGCCAAAGAAATAGCAGCAGTTGAGGAAAGCCACGCAGGCAAACGCCAGCAGCATGCCCGCATAGCCGCCCGCCGTGCGCCGGCCGGCCACAGGGAAGGTCTTGCGCTGGTACCAGGTGCCGAACAGCATGGTCATGCCGATCAGCAAGGTCTGCTGCACGATCAAGGTCGCCACGCCCGGCACGACATACGCCCCATAGCCTTCCTTGACGTTAAACAGGGGCACGGCGTCAAACGCGATGGGCGAGCGCTGCTGGTTGGCCTGCACAGTCGATGGCGTGCCCGCGCCCAGGCGCTTGAGCTCAATGCCGGCCGACACCGTGCCCACCACTTCGGCCAGGCCGTTCAAGGCCACCTTGTTGAGCATCAAGTACAGGCCATTGCCCGCCACCTGCGCATGGGCGGCGCGGCCAGCCAGCACGTCCGTCTGCAAACCGTCGGGAAGGATCAGCACGCCCATGACCTGGTCGCGCCACAGCAAATCCTGCGCGACGGGCAAGTCCGGCGTGACGGCCACGACTTGCAGCGAGGGGTGAGCCATGGCGAAGCGCGTGAGCTGGCGCGACATGGCGCTGCGGTCCTGGTCGACGACGGCCACGGGCACGCGCTGGACGATTTCCGTCGAGTATGGCAGCGGATAAAAGAAGGAATAGATGATGCCGCCGATAAACAGCAAGGTCAGCGCCCCCTTGTCCGTCAGCATGGCGCGCCAGGTAGCGATAAAAGCCGGCCAGATCATGCGCGCCCCCAGGCCGCAGGCATATTCGCGCGGCGCGCCAGCAGGAATACGCCCACGGCGCCGCAGCCGATGGCAAAGCCGGCCAAAATCAGCATTTCCTGCACGCCATAACGCCACGGCGCGCCGGCCAGCCAGTATTTCGTTTGCAATTGCAGATAGTGCGTGAGCGGCAAGGCTTCCGCCCAGGCGCGCGCCGGTGCCGGCATGGCCATCAGGGGAAAGGCCTGGCCCGCGAACGCGAAGGCCGGTGCCGTAATAAATGCCGCGCCCGACAGGGCCAGGCGCAATGACAGGGTGGCGCCGATCAGCAAGGTGGCCATGCCGCAATACGCGAGCACCAGCAGCAACATGCTCAGCAGCAGGGCCGACAAGCTGCCCGCCACGGCCCAGCCACGCGCCAGGCTGAAGAACAGCAAGTACAGCAGCGCCAGCGCGCAGTAGGCGATCACGGGAAACAGCAGCTTGGCGCCGATGGCGCGCAGCCAGCTGCCATGGGCCGAGGCCAGCCATTGCGGCACCGTGCCGTCGCGCAACTCGCGTCCGATGGACGTGACGACGGCAACGACGATGAATATCTGCAGCATGGCCGGCATCAGGGCCAACGTTAAAAATGCTTCATAGCTGGTGTTTTCATTGTACAAACTGTTCAGTGTCGTGCGGATCGGTTCGAACTGGGCCGCCGCCTGCACGCCCGACATGCCCTTTTTTGCGCGCGCCGTCATCTCGATGCCGGCCGACAAGGTCGTGCTCACCGTGCGCACGTCGCGCAGCAAGGCGCCCGCATGCGAGGAAAACTGCGCGTTGTACAGCCATTGCACGGTGGCTTGCCTGCCGCCCAGCAGTTTCTGTTCGAAATCGTTGGGGATCAGCAGGTAGCCGAACGCCGTACGCTCGCGCAAGCGATGCAGGGCTTCGTCGCTGGACGCCACTTTCGCCGCCACCGCGATGCCGGGCGAAGCGTCGAGCCAGCGCGTGAGCTGGCGCGACAAGGTCGAGTTGTCGTTATCGATGACAACGATGGGCAAGTCGCGCGCAATGCCAGCGGAAAACACCAGCCACAGCATGCCGCACAACACGACGGGAATCCAGCTGAGCATGCCGAAGTCCCAGAAATCGCCGCGCAGCCGCGCCCACTCGCGCGCCAGCGCAGAAACCGGCCCCTTATCCGCTTCGTTCATCGCGTATCAGAGCGGTGGAAACACGACCGACATGCCCGGGCGCAAGCCCTCGACCTTGATGGCGGGGCGCAGCCGGATTTCAAACGTGCGCAAGTCAGTGCCGCCCGGGCGGGCCGCGCGCCACGTGGCGAAATCGGGCAGCACGGCCACGGAACTGACCTTGAAGCTCACTTGCTGCTTCAAGCCCGGCACATTGGCCGTATGCGTGCTGCCCATGGCAAACGCGGCCATTTCATCTTCGCGCACCTGCAGCACGGCCCACGCGTCATCGAGGTTCACCAGGGTGATCACGGGGAAGCCTTGCGGCGCCAGTTCACCGGGCTGTATCTGGATCTTGCTGACCTGCCCGGCCACGGGCGCGGCGATCTTCGTTTCCGCCAGGGCGACCTGCGCTTCCGTCAGCACGGCGCCCACCTGGCGCGCCTGGGCGGCGGCGGCCGTCTTGTCTTCCGGACGGGCGCCCTTTTGCGCCATGTCATATTGCGCGCGGGCCGCTTGCGCCAGCTGGTCGGCGGCGCGCCATTGCGCTTGCGCCTCGTCGCGTTTCTGCTGCGCGATCACGCCTTGCTCGTACATATTGTTGACGCGGGTGTACGTGGTCTTGGCGATGGTGGCGCCCGTTTGCGCCCGCTCCCAGTTGGCTTTCGCGGCGGCGATTTCTTCCGGACGCGCACCCGCTTGCGCCTTTTGCGCCACGGCATCGGCTGCCTGCGTGGCGGCCGTCGCTTGCGCGATCTTCGCGTCCACTTCCGGACTCGTCAGCTGGAACAGCAGTTCCCCTTTCGGCACCGTCTGGCCCAGCTTGACGTACAGCTGGCCCACCCTGCCCGGCACTTTCGACGAGACATTGACTTCCTGCGCATCCATCTGTCCCTGCAAAGGCAGGCGCTGCGGCTGGAACGCCTGGTACAAGCCCCAGCCCACGAAGCCGAGGACGGTGATGGCGGCGACTATGGCCAATGGTTTTTTGGAGGTGCTCATTATTATTTGTCCACAGGTAATTGGATATCGGCCGCAGCGGCCAGGCTGCCCAGGCGCTGCGTCTCGCCCGTCGCTTCCAGCAATTGCGCCAGGCCCATCACATAGTTATAGGCAGTCTGCGCGCGCTGGGTCTCGACCTTGGCCAGGTTCAGGCGCGCGTCGACCACTTCCAGCGACGTCACTTGTCCTTGCTGGAAAGCGACCGTTTGCAAACGGATATTTTCGCGCGCCAGCTCCACCGACGACGCCGTGGACAGGTACTGGATGCGGGCGTTTTCCAGCGCGCGCCAATTCTTTTCGATCAGGGTGGGAATGTCGCGCTCGGCCTGGCGCGCCACCACTTCCACGCGCTCCTGGTCCAGCTTGGCGGCGGCGATCATCTTGCCTGTGTTGATGCGGTGCACGAGCGGCACGGCCACGACGAGGCCGATGGCCCAGTTCGACCGCACGAGTTTTTCGTTGCCGCGATTTAGGTTGTAATTACCGATGGCAAACACGGTGGGCGCATATTCCTTGCCGTGCAGCTTCAATGCTTGTTCGGCCTGCACGCGCTTGCTGTCGATCTTTTTCCAGTTCGCATTTTCACGCATGCCCGTGCTGATGAACGATTGCAAGGTGCCCACCGGCAAGCTGTTGACGAACAGGGGCGTGCTGGGCCGTACTTGCGTGTTGACGGCGAGCAAACGGTCGAGCGCCACCTGGGCGATTTCCTCGTCGCTGCGCGCCTGCGCCTCGTCGCTGCGGGCGCTGTCCAAGGCCACGTCGGCACGCAGGCGTTCCGCGCGCGAAATCAGGCCGCCCTTTTCCAGCCTGGCCGCGTCGCGCTGGTGCTGCGTCACGCCGGCCGTCACTTCGGCCCGCACGGCCACCACCCGCTTCGCCAGCAGCAACTGGAAATAGCGCTGCGCCACCAGGGTGGCCAGCTGCTCTTCCGCTTCCGCGCGCTCCGCCTGCGCGGCCAGGGTCAGGCTCGAAGCGAGGCCCTTGACGGCGTCCAGGCGCCCGCCCGTGTAGATGGGCCACATGCCCAGCAAGCCGAACGAGGTCAGGTCCGTCACCACTTCGCGGCTCAGGGAATTGGGAATCTGTGGCTTGGGCAAGCCGGGAATCGATGGCAGCACGGACTCAATGCCGCCCACCACGCCGGACAAGCCGCTCGTATCGATGTTCAAGTCCGTCGACAGGCGGCCGCGAAACGCCGTCAAGTCCACGGAAGGGCCGTCGATATTCGACAGCGCCTCCGCCTTGAGGGTCTTCGCGCGCACGTCGAGCGCGGCGCCCTGCACGGCGCCCGAAGCGGCTGCCGCTTGCTGCAGCGCTTCGCTGAATGTCAGAGGTTCCGCCAGGGCCGGCATGGCCGCGCCCAGCGCGCTCGCCAGCAATAATGATAAATGTCCTTGCAATCTGCCCATGTAGCGTCCAGTCAATGAATGAGGGGAAAGCACGGGGTTGCCATGTTTATACTTTCACAATAGCAATTATATCCACGGATGTCCATTCCAGCCTGCACTATTGGTTACGCAAGCTGACAGACAAAAACGGGCGCCTCATGCGGGGCGCCCGTTTTTGTCAGACTACACGGCTAGCGGCTTACTTCTTCGCCTTCTTGCCGCCCTTTTCCTTTTCCTTTTCAAACACGGCAAAGAACTCGGACGCCATGCTGCGGATGGCGCGGCCGATATTGGCGTAGTCGTATTCGTTCAGGTTGGCCAGCGAGACGCGGCCGGACGGATGCGTGGTACCGAAGCCGCGGCCCGGCAGCAGGATGACGCCCGTTTCCTCGGCCAGGCGGAACAGCGCTTCGTTCGGCTTGAGTTTTTTCAGCAGCCACTGCGAAAACTCCACGCCATGCATCTGCGCGGCCAAGGATTCCATGTCCAGCAGATGGTAGTAGCGCACGGAATTGGCGTCGTGCACCATCGGCAAGCCCAGTTCGCGGTACAGCGCTTCCTTGCGGCGCAGCACGATGCGTTTCATCGATTGCTTGTACTTTTGCTCTTCATCCATCAGCGAGAACAAGGAGAACAGGGTCATCTGCGCCTGCACGGGCGTGGACAGGCCGGCCGTGTGGTTCAGCGCCACCGTGCGGCTGTCGGCCACCAGGCGGTCGATGAATTTCAGCTGGCGCGGTTCCGTCGTGATGGAGTGATAGCGCGCATCGAGCTGCTTCTTGATGGTTTCAGGCAACTTCGCAATCTTGTCGTCGAGCACATTGTTTTCATGCGTGGCCACCACACCCATGCGCCAGCCCGTCGCGCCGAAGTATTTCGAGAACGAATACACGAGGATGGTGTTGAACGGGCAGATGGCGAACAGCGAGACGAAATTGTCGGCAAACGTGCCGTACACGTCATCGGTCAAAATGATCAGGTCCGGGCGCTTCTTGATGATCTTGGCGATGTATTCCAGGGTCTCGTCGTCGATCTTGACCGAAGGCGGATTGCTGGGGTTGACGAGGAAGAAAGCCTTCACTTTCGGGTCCAGCAGCTTGTCCAGCTCCTTCTTGGTGAATTGCCAGTTGTTCGATTGCGGCGCATCGATGTGCACGGTGTTCAGCTTGTAGTCGTTCAGCTGGGGAATCTCGATGTAGGGCGTGAAGATCGGCATGCCCAGGGCGATCGTGTCGCCTTCCTGGATGATGTGGTTCGATTTCAGGCTGGCGAACAGATACGTCATGGCCGCCGTGCCGCCTTCGACCGCGTACATGTCGAAGTTGCCGACGAATGGATGGTCGCCGATCATTTCGCGGTGGATATACTGGCCGACGATTTTCTCGGACAGGCGCAGCATGCGGTCCGGCACGGGATAGTTGCAGCCGAGGATGGCTTCGCACATTTCATAGATGAAGTCGCCCGCGCTCAGGCCCAGCTGGTCGCGCACATACGACACGGCCGCCTCGATGAAATGCACGCCCGGGTTGCCTTCGTGCTTGCGCACGAAGATTTCAAAGCGCGCCTCGATGCCCTCGCGCGTGGGAAAGCCGCCCACGTCGTCCATGTACACATACGAGCGCTCCGCTTCCGTCATGGCGAACTGGCCGAACTGGAAGAAGCCGTGGCGTGGCGTGGTCGCCAGGAAATTCGGGTTGCCGCGGCCCGCATTGAGCATCAGGCGGTTGCTTTGCTTGGCCGTCTGGATCAGCGCATCCTTCAATTCGAAGGGGCTCAACAGGGCGAGTTTGCTTGGGTTACTGAAATCCATTTTTGCTACTCCTTATCAGACTGATAATTTTGAGGGTTCTTGCAAAGGTGCTTGCACATACATGCAGACTCAGACGAAGGCCACAATCAGCGGCCCCAGCAAGGTCAGGAAAACGTTGGCCAGGGCATATGTGATGGCAAACGGTACGGTGGGAATCGAGTTTTGCGCCGCGTTCAGCACTTCGCCGAATGCGGGATTGGCGCTGCGCGAGCCGGACAAGGCGCCCGCAAACACGGCAACGTTGTCATAGCGCAAGATGTAACGGCCGATCAGCATGGTCAGTATCATCGGCAGGATGGTCACCACGACGCCCACGCCGAACAGCGTCAGGCCGTGTTCGCGCACGGTTTGCACGGCTTGCAGGCCGGACGTGAGGCCGACGACGGCAACGAAGCCGGCCAGGCCCAGATCCTTGAGGATTTGCACGGCGCCGCTGGGCATGTAACCGAAGGTCTGGCGCTTGGCGCGGAACCAGCCGAACACGAGACCCGACAGCAGCACGCCGCCGCCGCTGCCCAGTGTCAGCGGAATCGAACCGATGCGCGCCACCAGCAAGCCCACCAGCAGGCCGACGACGAGGCCGGCGCCCATGTAGACGAAATCCGTCTTGGCGCTCGGCACGATCATGTAGCCCACTTCGGCCGCCACGCGCTTGACGTCCTGCTCGGCGCCATAGATGGTCACCACGTCGCCCGTCTGCACGACGGTTTCCGGCTGCATGGGCAGGATCTTGCCCATGCGGCTCAGCTGCACGACAAAGATGCCGTGACGCACGCCCGGCGCCGTCGCGCTGCGGATTTCGCCCACCGTCTTGTTGTGGTAAGCCTTGTTGGTCAGCACCATGTCGCGGCGCTGCATCACCAGTTCCATGCCTTCGACGGCCAGCAATTCCTTGCCCAGCTGGGAAGACACGCTGAGCATGGCTTCGCGGCGGCCCACCAGCAGCACGATATCGTCGGCGGCCAGCACCAGGTCCGGGCTGACGTCGATGATCTGGCCATTGCGTTTCACGCGCTCGATGGTGATGGCCGTATTCGGATGAGCGCTTTCGATCTCTTCCACGGTGCGGCCGGCACCGGGACCCACGTCGTAGATGCGGCCGATCAAGTCGGGCGCGGCCGGCGTCTGGCCAGGTCCCAGCACCTGCACGCCCGCCTGCAGCGCCGTTTCCGCCTTGATCGCATCTTCGCGGATGGTGCGACCCATGAGTTTCGGCAAGATATTGACGCAGACGATGATGGCGCCAAACGAGCCGAACACATAGGTGACGGCATAGCCGACGGCCACGTTGCCCTGCAGGCGCGCCACCTCGTCGGCCGCCAGGCCCAGCTTGGTGATCGCGTCGCCGGCCGTGCCGATGATGGCCGACTGCGTCAAGCCGCCCGCCGCCACGCCGGCCGCCAGGCCCTTGTCCAGGCCGAACACCTTGGCCATGATGACCACCGTCAGCAGCGCCGTCACGGCCAGCACGACGGCCAGGATGATTTCGCGCACGGACTGGCGCCCCAGGGAATTGAAGAATTGCGGTCCGCTTTCATAACCGACCGCGTAAATGAACAGGGCGAACAGTACCGACTTGACGCCGGGATCGATGGCCACGCCTACCTGGCTGACGAGGACCGCCACCAGCAGTGAACCGGCGACCCCGCCCAGCTGAAACGAGCCGAACTTGATCTTGCCGATGTAGTAGCCCACTGCCAGGGAGAGAAACAAGGCAATTTCGGGCGACTTCTTGAATAACTCATGCAACCATTCCATGCGGACCGCCTTTCGTGTTGAAGGAATTCTTTACTGCCTGTGCTCTTGCAAGCTGCTCATGCATGAACGGACCCGGCCAGGGCCACGATGAGCGGCCCCAGCAGAGGCAGCACCACGTTCGAGATGGCATAGGTAATCGTGTAGCCCAGCAAGGGCGTGGAATTGCCGGCCGCGTTCTGCACGGCCGACAAGGCTGGCGTGCTGCACTGCTGGCCGGCGATGGCGCCCAGCAGCACGGGCGCTTCCAGCTTGAGGAAAAAGTGGCCCACCAACAACGACAGCGAGGCGGGGATGACGGCGATCAAGACGCCCATCAGCGGCAGCGACAAGCCGTACTGGCGCACCAGCTCGATTGCCTGCGGTCCCGACGCCAGGCCCACGCAGGCGATGAAGGTGGCCAGGCCGATATCCTTCATCATGTCGAGCGCGCTGGGGTGGATGCCCGGCATGCCAGGTTTTCGCGCCTGGTACCAGCCGAATACGAGCCCCGTCAGCAAGGCCCCGCCGCCCGTGCCCAGCGAAAACGGAATGCCGCCCAGCCTGGCGGTAAAGCCGCCGATATACACACCGAGCACGATGCCAATGCTGGCGTAGACGATATTGCTGCGGTCGCCCGTGGGCACGCGCTTGCCGATGGCCGACAGCGCCGTGTTCAGTTCGCGTCCTTCCGTCGTGCCGTACAGGCGCAGCACGTCGTCGCGCTGCAGGGCCAGGTCGGGCAAGGGCGGCATGCTGTGCTCGCCGCGGATGACGGCCGCCACATGCACGCCGGTGGGCAAGGCCAGCTGGCGCAAGGGCTGGCCGACCAGCGCGGCTTGCTGCAGCACCACTTCGACGGCGGAGACGGCCATGTTCAAGCCCGTCGTGTCGGCAAATTCCTCGCCCAGGATGGCTTCGGCCGCCACCAGCGCGGGACGGTGGCCGATCACCAGCACTTCGTCGTTATTGCGCAGGCGCAGTGCCGGCTCCAACGGCAAGACCTTGCCATGCCGGCGCACGCGCGTGATGCTGGCGCGGCCCGCAAAAATATGCTGCAAGGCATCAAGGCGGCGTCCCGCGCCCCGGCTGATGCGGTAAGCGCGGCCGACCATTTCCGGCGTCGCCTGCAAATCGTCGGCGCCCGCCTGCGCGCCGCCCATTTTTTCCCATAATTTGTCCGCTTCCTCGCGCAGATTGACGCGCAACAACAGCGGAAAAATCTGGCTGGTGACGATGACGATGGCGATCAGGCCGAAGATATACGTGATGGAATACGCGGTGACCACATTGGCTTGCAGCTCGGCGATGCGGGCCGTCGGCAGCGCCAGCTTCGAGATCGCGTCCGTGGCTGTGCCGACGACGGCCGATTCCGTCGCCGCGCCCGCCATCATGCCGGCCGCCGTCCCCTGGTCCAGGCCCAGGAAACGCGTGGCCAGCAGCACCAGCGCCAGCACCACCACCACTTCGATCAGGCACAGTATTCCCAGGCGCAAGCCCTTGGCATTGAGGTTGGCAAAGAACTGGGGACCGCCCGCGTAGCCGAGGGCAAAGATAAACAGCATGAAGAAAACGTTTTTCACGCTGGCGTCCAGGGTAATGCCAAGCTGGCCGATCAGCAGCGCGGCGATCAGGGTGCCGCACACGCCGCCGAGCTGGATCGGGCCGAAGCGTATCTGCCCTACCGCGTAGCCCAGCGCCAGCGCCAGGAACAGGGCCAATTCCGGCACCTGGTGCAATACCGACGCGATCGAATCGAGCATGGGCAAACCTTCGAAAAGATAACGGATGGTTACAAGGGAGCACAGCGTTCGGTGGCTGGCGGCGGCTTGCCGTTGAACGGGCGCACGGGTCCGCACGACAGCCGCCATGGCGGCTATCGCTGGGAAAGTATTGCAAAGTGTTGCAAGATGGAATGATGTTCGGCGAAAATTTTATAAGTGTCAACAGGTGTTCTGTTGAACTCGCTTTGCGTTTCCTCAAACATCCTGCGCACGATTGAAGCAGTCATTTGACATAGCTCAACTAAACCATTAGTAATGATTTGGACGATACCAAAGTGCCTTGCGCGCCAGCGGCGTCTCCTCCGGCAGGTCAGGATTGACGAGCTCCAGCACGTAACGCCGGGACAGATTCAGGCCCTGCGCGAGACGGCCGAAATGGCGCTGGAACAGCTGCGCAAAGCTGCCATCGGCCAGCATGGTTTCCAGTCCCAGTTCAATGTGGCGCGCCAGTTCCGGCCTGTGCTTGCCGACAAAAAAGTACAGTACGGCCGGGTAGCGGAAGACCAGATGGGTGTCTAGCGCGAGCGGCAATTGCGCGTGGCTGGCCAGCTCGCTTTGGGCCTCGATCACGGAGCGGGGAAAGTAGTCGATGCGCCCCGCCGCCAGCTGCTGGAACAGGCCTTCGTAGGTGCTCGAGGTATCGAGGCGCAAGCCGTTCGCCTGCAGGATGGCGCAGTCGGGCCAGTCGCGCATCTGGCCGGCAGACAGCCGCGCCAGGGCGGCGACGCTGCGCACGCCGCGCAGCAGCTGCGTCTGGCGGGCATGGATCAGGGCCACGCGCCAGCCGATCAGGCCGCGGTCGATCGGTATGCGCACCGGCAGCAATTGCGTTTCGCGCGCCCGGCTCGTCATGGCCCAGACGACATCGACGCTGCCTGACGCCATGGCGATTTCCTGCATGGCGCGCGTCTGCACCATGCGCAGTGCGGAGCGGCGCAAGGCATAGGCATGGCCCGACCGCGACAGCGCCATTTGCAGCAAGGCCGTCACATAACCTTGCTGCGGATCATCGAGCGCCTGATGGCGCGGATACACGAGCTGCAGCGGCGGCGACGTGCCGGCGGCGGCAGCGCCCAACGGCCACAGGGCGGCAAGCATGAGCAGGGGGCGGCGCTGCATGGCCCCTCCTTTCCAGCGCTTTCATCAGCGTTCTTATCAGAATGACAGTATCGCGCAGCGGGGCACGCTTGTCGACTGGATTATGGAAACTGTGTACAAAACAACAGCAATTCAGGCGGGAGTGGAGCGGTGCAAATTAATCCAGATCAATAAAACCGCAAATAGAAAATAAATCTTGCGTGCTGCTCTGGACGGCATGCGCGCCCCTCGCCTACGCTGTTTTTTTATCTGAAAAACAAGAGGACCACATGCAGACAGCGCGCTTGAATATTATTGGAATGGATCACGAAGGCTGCGCCGACAGATTGACGGGCGCACTTGAGGCCGTCACAGGCGTGGCCACCGTCTGCGTCTCGCTGGCGCGCCACGGCGCCACGGTGCAATTCGACGAACGCCTGGCCACGCAGGAACGTTTGCTGACCGCCGTCAACGACGCCGGCTTCATGGGCGAGGCGTCCGATGAAGAACAATTGCCATCGTGCAGCGGCGCCTGCGGCCACTGCCGCCACTGAGCGCCGCCTCCCCTTTTCCGCTCAGCCTCCCCGCGCGCCCCGGTCGCGCAAATGCGCCAGCACGCGACGCGGTCCCAGCGACTGCAGGTCGAACGGCGGCAATTCGATGGCATCGAGCGTATTCTTGAACAGCAAGCCCAGCTCCGTATCGCCTTCCAGACTCAAACGGCGGCTGAAGAACAAGGTGTCCGGATCTTCCTGGCGCCGCGCCAGCAGCATCAAGTCATGCACGCTGGCGGCGATGCACAGGTCCGGCACGTCGACATAGCGTTCGGCCACGAACACCGTGCCCTGCCACTCAAAATCGAAGGCGATACCGGCGTCCAGCAAGCGCAAGCGCAGGCTGCGCCCCTCCAGGCTGCAGCGCACGTCGTCGGGCAATTGCGGCGCCAGCAGGCGGTTCAAGCCTTGCACGAACAGCCAGGAGGCGGGATACGGCGGCAGCTTGGACAGCAATTCGGCCAGCGGTTCGGGCAGCCGGTACGACACGGCGGGCTTGCTCATGGCAGGCTTGGCCGGGACCGGGACCGGGACGGGCAATCTTTCCAGTTGATCTTGCATGTTCTTCCTTTCGATGCGTTCAATGGGCGGCGTGCTGTTCCATGCCGGGCTGGCCGTGCCAATAGCCGTCGCAGGCGCCGGCCGGCTGGCAGGCCGCCAGTTGGGCCTGGGCGCCGATGCCGCTGACCTGCCCCCGGCGGGCGCGGTCGAAGATGGCGATCACCTGTTCCGTGTGCATGGCTTGCGGACTGATGCGCGCCACCGACACGCCCATGTCGCGCATGGCGTCGAGTTCGCGCACCAGGTTGTAGACGAGCGCCGACTGCGTCTGCGTGCCATTGAGTACGAGGAAGGGCACTTCGTCGCGCGTGCGCAGCAGCAGCCCGTCCGGCTCTTCCAGGCAGCTGTAGCCGCAGTCGTCCTTCGGCAGGTTGCGGTTGCGCGCCGTGAAGCAGCGCGCGGAAAACGCCAGCGGCATGCGTCCGTAGGCAAACACTTCCGTCTCCAGCCCTTCCGGTTTCTGGCGCTGCATCTCGGCCAGCGCCGTCTGTCCCATTTCCAGCGGCATCACCCAGCGCCGCGCACCGAGGCGCGCCATCAGTTGCAGGCTGGGGCCATTGAACAGGTTCAAATGGGGGCCGGCGACGAAGGATGCGCCCTTTTCCATGCAATGCACGGCGCCCATGTCGTTGGCCTCGACGCCGTAGCGCCCATTGCCCGTGATGCGGCGCAGGGTCGCCAGTTCGGCGCCCGCCTCGATCAGCGCCTGCGTCGACAGCACCACTTCCTTGCCGGCGGCGGCCAGCATGTCGGCGATATCGAGCCAGTCGGCCAGGCGCAGCTCATGCCGGCGCGAGCAGACGGTTTCGCCCAGGTACACGATATCGACGGCGGTGCCGGCGATCTGCTGGTAAAACTCGAAGACGGTGGCGCGCGGCCAGTAGTACAGCAAGGGGCCCAAAGAGAGTTTTAGCATGCCTTTTCCAATATTTTTTTAAGTGACAAAACCGTAGCGAGCGGCTCGCGGCGGGGCCGAGAAGCGCAGCAGGTTTTGCTATTTCCAGGAGCGGTGATACGCGCCCAAGGTGTGCTGCTGGCCTTCGGCCAGCTTGTCCATGGCCGCCATCCAGCCCGGCTTGACGGCGTAGCGCGCATTGCCTTCGCGGCAGGCGTCGATCGCTTCGCGCCACACGCGCGTCACCTGCGCCACATACGCGGGGCTGCGCTGGCGCCCTTCGATCTTCACGGCGCGCACGCCCATGGCGATCAGCTGCGGCAGCAGCGCCAGCGTGTTCAGGCTGGCCGGCTCCTCGATGGCGTAATACTCTTCGTCGTTGACTTCGAAACGCCCCTTGCACAGGGTCGGATAGCTGGCGTTTTCGCCCGGTGCGTAGCGGTCGATCAGCACGCCGTTCAGGCGCGATTCGAGGCCGCTCGGCGTTTCCAGCCAGCGCACGGATTTCGCCGGCGAGCACACGCCGTGCGTGTTCGGCGCCTCGCCCGTCGCATACGACGACAGCGCGCAGCGCCCTTCGACCATCACGCACAGGCTGCCGAAGCCGAAGACCTCGATCTCGACGTCCGTCTTGCTGATCAGTTGCTCGACCTGCGCCATCGACAGCACGCGCGGCAGCACGGCGCGGGCGATGCCGAAGTGTTCCTGGTAAAAATTGATCGCTTCGTAGTTGGTGGCCGAGCCTTGCACGGACAGGTGCAGGCGCAGCTGCGGGTGATGCTCGCTTGCATACGCCATCAAGCCCGGATCGGCGACGATCATGGCGTCGATGCCGGCTTGCGCGGCGCGGTCGATGGCGCTGCGCCACACGGCCCAGTTGTGCGGCTGCGGATAGGTATTCAGCGCCAGCAGCACCTTGCGTCCATATTGGTGGGCGTAGCGCACGCCCTCGGCGATGGCCTTTTCGTCGAAATTGAGGCCGGCGAAATTGCGTGCATTGGTGGCGTCGCGAAAACCCAGGTACACGGTGTCGGCGCCATTGTCGACGGCCGCTTTCAAGGCGGGCAGGCTGCCGGCGGGGCAGACCAGTTCCAGCGGTCCGGCCACGCGGGTGGCGGTAGTTGATTCAAGCATCATGATATTCACAGTCCTGTATCGGCTCAGGGTGCAGACTATAGCCCCGCCCATACCGCCCAGTCCTTGACACAGGTGAAGGAATGCACGCATGGCTGGCGCGCGTTCAACTTGCTTGACCTGGCTGTAAAATGCCCCACTTTTTCCCTATCCGATTGCCCGCCATGACCCGCAAACCGCTGCTGATTTTCCTGCTCACCCTGTTCCTCACCGCGCTGCAGGTGCAGTGGGCCGGCCCGCCCGATGGCTATGACGCAGGGACCATCTCCGTGCTGTCGCCGGAAGTGCTGGGCGCGTATCCGGGCGTGCTGCTGCTGTTCCTGCTGGCCGTGTTCGCGCGCCGCAAGATGCCGCTGCTGCGTCAGGCCGCCATCTGCACGGGCCTGCTGGCCGTCTACTGGCTGCTGGCGAACTACGTCACCTTCGACGCGCGCGTGGCCAGCTGGAGCACCTACACGCCGCTGGAAATCTGGACGCACGTGCTGCCCGCCTCCGTCGCCAGCGTCGCCGCCTGCGGCGCCGCGTTCTTTTGCGCGAGCTGGCTGATCCTGCGCGAAACGCGCTGGAACAAAAGCGGCTGACGTGGATTTTTCACCTGCATCAAGGATTCGTCACGCAACTGCACGCACCCTTTGACGCCACTATATTTAGTGATTAATCTCCATAAAAACACCGCATGTTGTGTTTATTGGAGGTTTCATGACGACAAATGCAGTTTCCCCCACACGCGGCCACGTCGATGTCGCCGCGTCCATCAATGAATACCTGGAGCGGCGCGACTGGCGTGTCAACGCCAACGCCAACCAGGGTTACTCGCTGGGCGGCCTGATACTCAATGTATCGGGCAAGGTCATCGCCAACTACTGGCTGGACCAGGTGTATCCGCCGGAAGTGGGCGCGGCGCACCGCGAAGCGGCCCTGCACATCCACGACCTCGACATGCTGGCCGGCTATTGCGCCGGCTGGTCGCTGCGCACCCTGCTGCACGAAGGCTTGAACGGCGTGCCGGGCAAGATCGAATCGGGCCCGCCGAAACACATGTCGAGCGCCATCGGCCAGATCGTCAATTTTCTCGGCACCCTGCAAAACGAGTGGGCCGGCGCGCAGGCGTTCAGCTCCTTCGACACCTACATGGCGCCCTACATCCGCAAGGACAGCCTGCGCTACGAAGATGTGCGCCAGTACATGCAGGAGCTGATCTTCAACCTCAACGTGCCGTCGCGCTGGGGCACGCAGACGCCGTTCACCAACCTCACCTTCGACTGGGTCTGCCCGGACGACCTGCGCGAGCAGATTCCCGTCATCGCCGGCCGGGAAATGGACTTCAGCTATGGCGAGCTGCAGGCGGAGATGGACATGATCAACCGCGCCTACATCGAGATCATGATGGCGGGCGACGCCAAGGGCAGGGTCTTCACCTTCCCCATCCCGACCTATAACATCACCGAGGATTTCGACTGGCATAGCGAAAACGCGGAACGCCTGTTCGAAATGACGGCCCGCTACGGCCTACCCTACTTCCAGAACTTCATCAATTCGGAACTCAAGCCGAACATGATCCGCTCCATGTGCTGCCGCTTGCAGCTGGACTTGCGCGAACTGCTGAAAAGGGGCAATGGCCTGTTCGGTTCCGCCGAGCAGACGGGCTCCCTGGGCGTGGTGACGATCAACTGCGCACGCCTGGGCCACCTGTGGCGCGGCGACGAAGCGGCCTTGATGGCGGACCTGGACCGCCTGCTGGAACTGGGCAAGACCAGCCTGGAAATCAAGCGCCGCACCATCGAGGAACTGATGCAGCAAGGCCTGTTCCCCTACACGAAACGCTACCTGGGCACCCTGCGCAACCACTTTTCCACCCTGGGCGTGAACGGCATCAACGAGATGATCCGCAATTTCAGCGGCGACGCCCATGACATCACGTCCGCCGAGGGCCATGCGCTGGCGATCCGCCTGCTCGACCACGTGCGTGCCCGCATGGTGCAATTCCAGGAAGAGACGGGCCATATGTACAACCTGGAAGCGACGCCGGCCGAAGGCACGACGTACCGCTTCGCCCGCGAAGACCGCAAGCGCTATCCCGCCATCCTGCAGGCCGGCACCGTCGACAATCCGTATTACACGAACTCGTCGCAGCTGCCCGTCGGCCACACGGACGACCCGTTCGAAGCGCTGGAATTGCAGGACGCGCTGCAGCGCAAATACACGGGCGGCACGGTGCTGCATTTGTACATGACGGAAGCGCTGTCGGACGCGAACGCCTGCCGCGAGCTGGTCAAACGCGCCCTGAGCCGCTTCTCGCTGCCCTACATCACCGTCACGCCCACGTTTTCCATCTGCCCGCGCCACGGCTACCTGGCCGGAAAACACGAATTCTGCCCCACCTGCGACGCGGAACTGATCGCCCGCAAGCAGGCCCACATCGCTCCATCACTTGAGGAAACGCCATGAATGCACGTCCCGACTTCACTCCCGCCATCACCCTGCTCGACAGCGAACGCCAGCGCTGCGAAATCTGGACGCGCGTGATGGGCTATCACCGCCCCGTCGCCTCGTTCAACATCGGCAAGCAGGGCGAATTCCACGAGCGCCAGTATTTTACGGAAGCGAGCGCCCGGGTTGGCCAGCCGGCCTGCCATGGCTGAGTTGAAAGTGGGCGGCCTGACGCCCTTTTCCGCCACCGACTACCCGGGCAAGCTGGCTGCCGTGGTGTTCGTGCAGGGCTGCCCCTGGCGTTGCGGCTATTGCCACAATCCGCATTTGCAGGCGCGCACGCCCGAAGGCGCCATGCCGTGGCAGGACGTACTGACCTGGCTGCGGCGCCGCGTGGGCCTCGTCGACGCCGTCGTCTTCAGCGGCGGCGAGGCGTGCATGGACCCGGCGCTGGGGCGCGCCATGCTGGACGTCAGGGCGCTGGGTTTCGGCATCGGCCTGCACACGGCCTGCATCTATCCGCAGCGCCTGCAGGAAGTGCTGCCCCTGGTCGACTGGGTCGGCTTCGACATCAAGGCGCCGTTTGCCGACTATCGTCATGTGACCCGCGTGGCCGGCAGCGGCGACCCGGCGCGCGCCTGCCTGGACGCCATCCTCGCCCGCGGCGTCGCCTACGAATGCCGCACCACCACCCATCCGGACTTGCTGCCGGACGCACAGCTGCTGTCCCTGGCCGCCGCCCTGGCCGCGAAAGGCGTCGATAACTACGTGCTGCAGCAGTTCCGCGCCGAAGGCTGCGCGGACGCGGCGCTGTCCGGCCGCCCCCTGCACGGCTATCCGGCGGCGGCTACTGTGGCGCAAATCGGCGCCATGTTTCCCCGTTTTACATTCCGTAATCATGGCAGTTGATCGTGCAGCCACATAATTATTGAAAGTCCCGCAAAATTCCCCGTTCTGCAACGCTGAAATGTCTTGCGTGCTGTAATGTATCAACTGTGCCGCGCACCATGCGCAGCCCGTCAGATTCCTCACACCGCATTACAGATAAGCGTCATCCATGAACGATTTCACCGCAGTCAGCCCAGGCATCCCTTCCACCCACGCCGACATCCTGTACGGCCCGCCGCGACCGGATCTGCTGCGCGAGGAAGTGCTGGCCGACCTGCTGGAAGCGACGGCGCGCCGCTGCCCGCAGCACATCGCCCTGATCGATGGCGCGCGCCGCATCACGTATGCCGAACTTGATGCGCAGGCGGGCCTGGCGGCATCGCGCCTGATGGCGGCCGGCGTCAAGCCCGGCGACATCGTGGGACTGTGGCTGCCGCGCGGCGCACATCTGCTGCTGATGCAGGCGGCCATCGCCAAGGCGGGAGCCGCCTGGCTGCCCGTCGATGAAGACACGCCCGTCGAACGCCTGCAGGTGTGCCTCGACGACGCCAATGGCGCTGGCGTCGTCAGCTGCGCGCAGTTCGCGCCGCGCCTGGAGCAGGCTGGCGTCGAGCGTCCCGTGTGGACCGCGGAAAGCCTGCTGGCCCCCGCCGCGCCGGGCGAACTGCTGCCCGCGCGCGGCACAGTCTTGCCCGAACACCCGGCATACGTGATCTACACGTCCGGCTCCACGGGCAAGCCCAAGGGCATATTGATCAATCAGCGCAGCATCTGCCACTTCCTGCGCAGCGAAAACGCCGTGCTGGAAGTGGAGCAAAGCGACACCGTCTACCAGGGATTTTCCGTCGCCTTCGACATGTCGTTCGAGGAAATCTGGATCGCCTACCTGGTGGGCGCCACCCTGTGGCTGGGGCCCAAGGAGATTTCGGGCGACCCGGAAGCCTTGCCGCGCGCGCTGGCCGCCAACCACGTCACCGTTCTCCATGCCGTGCCGACCCTGCTGGCCCTGTTCGCCGAGGAAGTACCGAGCCTGCGCCTGATCAACCTGGGCGGCGAGATGTGCCCCGAGTCCCTGGTCGAGCGCTGGTCGCGCCCGGGCCGCGCCATGTTCAACACCTATGGTCCCACGGAAGCGACCGTTTCGTGCAGCCTGGCGCGGCTGCGCCCCGGAGAACCCGTCACCATCGGCACGCCGCTGCCCAACTACGGCTTGCTGGTGCTGCAGGTGGCCGAGCACGGAGAAAACCGCCCATTGACATTGCTGGCGCGCGGCGAAACGGGGGAACTGTGCATCATCGGCCCCGGCCTGGCCGAGGGCTATCTGGGCCGGCCCGACCTGACGGTGGAAAAATTCCTGCCCAACCCGTGGGCGACCAGCGACGATGACGCGCGCCTGTACCGCACGGGCGACCTGGCCCGCATCGATGCGGACGGCCAGGTGCTGTGCCTGGGCCGCGCCGATGACCAGGTGAAGATACGCGGCTTCCGCGTGGAGCTGGGCGAGATCGAAGCCGTGCTGGCGCAGCAGCCGGGCGTGGGCACGGTGGCCGTCCTGTTGCGCAAGGATGACGGCATCGACCAGCTGGTGGCCTACATCGTCGGCAGCGACGAGGCGCCCGGCGACGCCCTGGCGGCGAAAACCCTGCGCGCGGCCCTGAACCTGCACCTGCCGCCCTACATGGTGCCGGGCCGCTTTGAATTGCTGCCGCTGATGCCGCGCCTGACCTCGGGAAAAATCGACAGAAAAGCCTTGAAAGCCATGCCCCTGTCTGCCCCGCCCGCCGGCGAGGCGGGGATCTCGGACGTGCCGGAAACGCCGGCCGAAGCGGCCCTGTTCGCGGCCCTGGCCAAGCTGTTCCCGGGCCAGGCCATCTTGCGCCAGCTGGATTTCTTCAGCGACCTCGGCGGCCACTCCTTCCTGGCCGCGCGCCTGGCGTCCGCCCTGCGCGCCGATCCGGCCTACGCCCACATGACGGTGCGCGACATTTACCAGAACCGGCAGATCGGCAAGATCGCCGCCGTGCTGAACGAAGCGCCCGCGCTGGCCACGCCGGAAGCGGATTGGACGCCGCCGTCGGCCTGGAAGCGCTGGATCTGCGGCGCGGCGCAGGCGGCGGCCGTGCCTGGCCTCGTCACCCTGCGCATGGCGCAGTGGATGGCGCCCTTCTTCACCTATCACTTCTTCACGGGCGACACGGGCGACACCGTGCCGCGCGCCATCGCCGCCTCCATCGGCGTGTTCTTGCTCGCGACCCTGGCCGAATTTGCCATTGCGATTGCCGGCAAGTGGCTGATCGCCGGGCGTCTGAAACCGGGCAGCTATCCGCTGTGGGGTGTCACCTATTACCGCTGGTGGCTGGCCGACCGCCTGGTCGAATCGGCGCCCGCCTATCTGCTCAGCGGCTCGTCCCTGAACAGCTGGTGGCTGCGCGCGCTGGGCGCGAAAGTGGGCAAGGAAGTGGTCATCGGCTCGATGACCCTGCGCGCGCCCGACTTGCTGTCCATCGGCGACAACGTCAGCGTGGGCAATGCCGTCAACTTTGAAAACGCCCGCGTGGAACGGGGCCGTTTGCTGCTGGGGCAGATCAGCATCGGCGACGATGCCTGCATCAGCTCTTACGCTATCCTGGAAGGCAATACGCAAGTAGGCGCCTTCGGTCACCTCGAGGGCCAGTCGGCACTGGCCGACGGCGCTTCGGTGCCGGCCGGGCGCGTCTGGACGGGATCGCCCGCGCGCGACATCGGCCCCTATGACCGGGCCAGCCAGCCGCCGCGCCCCGCCGTCTCGCGCCTGCGCCTGACGGGCGAAACCGTGTTCTTCTGCTTCGGCATGGTCCTCATCGCCGTGCTGTTCTTCATGCCCGTCTTCCCCAGCTTCGTGCTGATCGACTGGTTCGACGAGCGCGAAATGATGCCGTGGCTGCAGGGGCGCGACGTGACGACCCAGCTCGCCCGCTACTTCCTGCTGGCCTTCCCCGCCAGCGCCGTGCTGATCGTGCTCACGGCCCTGCTGTCGGCCGCCATCCGCTGGGGCGCGCTGCCGCGCCTGAAACCGGGCAGCTCGCCCGTGCACAGCAATATCTATTGCGCCAAGTGGCTGGTCAGCCATATCCAGGAATCGAGCCTGAACGTCCTGCACGGCATCTACGCCACCGTGTACGCGCCCTACTGGTACCGCCTGCTGGGCGCCAAGGTCGGCAAGGGCGCGGAGATTTCCACGGCGCTGGGTGTCGTGCCCGACATGCTGACACTGGGCGACGACACCTTCATCGCCGACGCCGTCATGCTGGGCGACGAGCAGATCGACGGCGGCTGGATGACCATGCGCCCCACTGTCGTCTCGCACCGCAGCTTCGTCGGCAACGGCAGCTATATCCCGGACGGCACCGTGCTGCCCGAACATGTGCTGATCGGCGTGCACACGCACGCGCCGCGCAATGAGCAGATGCACAGCGGCGATACCTGGCTCGGTTCCCCGCCCATGCATTTGCCCGCGCGCGAACAGGTCAGCGGCTTTGCCGAGCACCTGACGTTCAAGCCGTCGCTGCTGCGCCGCCTGGGCCGCAGCCTGATCGAAGCGTTCCGCATCGTCGCGCCGCACGCCGTGGTGATCGCCGTCGGCTATACGCTGGTGCTGGACGTGATGCCCATCGCGGGCGCAGGGCGCTGGGGCGAAGTGGTGAGCGACCTGGCAATTGCCGGCATCGCCTATGGCATCGGCAATTTTTTGGTGGTCGTGCTGTTCAAGTGGCTGCTGCTGGGACGCTACCGCAAGCACGCGGCGCCCATGTGGACGCCGTTCGTGTGGATTTCGGAAGGCGTGACCAACCTGTATGAAGGCATCGCCGTGCCCAACTTCATGCGCTACCTGCGCGGCACGCCGTGGCTGCCGCTGGCCTTCCGCCTGTTCGGCTGCAAGATCGGCCGCGGCGTCTACATGGACACGACGGATATCACGGAATTCGACTGCGTGCACATCGGCGACTACAGCGAATTGAATGCACTCACCTGCCCGCAGACGCATCTGTTCGAAGACCGCGTGATGAAGATCGACCACGTGGAAATCGGCCAGCGCGTCTACATGGGCCCGCGCAGCTCCGTGCTGTACAGCGCCAAGGTGGGCGACAATGCGCGCCTGGGACCGCTGACCCTGGTGATGAAGGGCGAGCACATCCCCGCCGGCAGCAACTGGGCGGGATGTCCGGCCGCGCCTTTGCGTAGCTGATTGCAGCTGATGGATTTTACGGTGCTTTGGGCGGGCGACGGCGTGCTGGCGATCGGCATCGTGCCGCCGCCATCCCGCGTGGAAGCGCGCGCGCACCTGCGCCAGGCCGTGCGCGAAGCGGCGGCACAGTGGCAAAACCTGGACATCGAGGCGATTACAGTGGAATCGACACCGGGCGCCCCTCCCCGTTTGCTGCTGGCCGGCCGCGCGGCCAGCCTGTCGTTCAGCCATGACGAAGGACTGTCGCTGGCCGCCATCGGCCTGCATGATCTCGTCGGCATCGACGTGATGCGGGTGCAGGACATTGCCGACTGGTTCCATCTGGCACGCGACTATCTGGGGCCGCAAGTGGCAGCTAAGCTGGCCGACTGCCCTGCCGATCAGCGCCCGCGGCGCCTGGCGCAGGCGTGGACGGCGCGCGAGGCGGCGCTCAAGTGCGCGGGCAAGCAGTTGGCGGAGTGGGATGGGGTGGCATTGAATTGTCATTTGCAAGCCGTGGAGACTCCGCAAAATTTCGTGGCAATGTTAGCGACAATCCGGGGTCAGACCCGACGGGTCTGACCCCAGCTTCACGCTGTTGGGTTAATTCCCTATCAATCCTCTTTACCGTCATCAGCCGCGCCGATCTGGACGAAAATCAGTTTTACGATAATACTGACGAGCAGTCCCAGCACCCCGATCAATTCCAGCATGGTCTTTCCTTTGCAGTGACAGCAGACCAGGCCACTGTAGCGCGAACGCCGGGGCCAGGCCAATATCAAATCAGGCAGTCTCCGATCTCGAAAAGGCATACGATTGATTTCCATCAGACAGTTCCGCTACTTTGTCGAAGTCGTCGATGCGGGCAGCTACTCGCGCGCGGCGGAAAAGCTGTATATCGCGCAGTCGGCCCTGAGCCGGCAAATCAAGGAGCTCGAGGGCGAGGTGCAAGCCCTGCTGCTCACGCGCGACGCGCGCCATATCGAGCTGACGCCCGCGGGACAGCTGTTTTATGAACGCGCCAGGCGCATCCTCGACGACATCGAGGAAACCGTGCGCCAGACACGCCACGTGGGACAAGGCGCGCAAGGCATCATCCGCCTGCTGCATTCGAGTTCCGTCACTCTCACGCCCGCCATCGGCGCCGTGCTGAACCGGCTGCTGGCGCAATTCCCCGGCGTTTCGCTCGACGTCTCGAAAGGCTCGTCGGAAAACCAGGCGTTTGATATCGAAGAAGGCCGCGCCGACCTGGGCCTCGTGCGCCTGCCCACCCTGCGCAAGCACGCCAACATCGTCGTGCGCGAACTGTACGCGGAAAAACTGGTGGTGGCCGTGTCGGCGATGTCGCCGCTGGCGGCGCTGGAGCGCACGACGATCGCCGCCCTGCGCGACGAAGCGTTCGTCTCTATCCCGCACAAGGACCGGGGGGGCCTGAGCTACCTGGTGGCGGGCCTGTGCCTGGCACAGGGCTTCTTCCCGAAGGCGGCGCGCGCCCTGTCGCGCAAGACCTCGCAACTGAACCTGATCGAAGCCAATATGGGCATCGCCATCGTCCCCGACAGCATGCGCCTGGTGGCGCCGCCCGGCGTGCGTTTTATCGCGCTGCCGGACGAGGAATCGCACTCCGTCGTGGGCCTGATCTCGCCGCGCGCGGCCAGCGGCATGGTGGCCGCGTTTACGGAAGCGTTCGTGCGCGAGATGAACGCATCGGCAACTACGGCTTAGCCTTCCGCATACAGCGCCGCATCCGCGTCGCGCACGGCCGCCATCAGCAAGGCCAGCTTCATGACATCGAGCTGGCCGTCCGTGCGCACGCGCGAGCACAGGTCGATGCCGTAGGGGCGTACCTGGCGCAGCGCCTCCATCACGTTGTTCGCATCGAGGCCGCCGGCCAGGAAGACGGGACGGGGGCTGGCGCGCACGAAGCGCGCGCTGACGGACCAGTCATGCGTGCGGCCCGTGCCACCCAGCTCCGGCACAGCCGCGCCGGGGCGTCCCGAATCGAGCAAAAAAGCGTGGACATGGGGCGCGTAGGCGGGGATCAGCGCCAACGCCTCCGGTCCCTCCACGTGGATCACCTGCACGCGCCGCACGTGCGGCAGCAAGCGCGCCAGCTGCGCCACTTCGCCGGGGTCGATATGGCCGACGATCTGCACGGTGGACGGCTGCGTGGCGCGCACGTGTTCGGCGATGGCTGCCGCCGTCGTCTCGGACGTCAGCAGGAAGGTGGCCACGGGAGGCGGCGTCCAGGCGGCGATCTGCGCGATGCGCGCGTCGGGAATCGGGCCAGGGCCGGACGGCATGGCGGCCACCAGGCCCAGCGCGTCGGCGCCGGCGGCAATGGCCAGTTGCGCTTCGTCGATGGAAGCGATGCAGCAGATCTTGATGCGGGTTCTCATGGCCTTGCGTACTCCGTCGGGATGATCAACATTACAACACAGGGCGGCGCGCGCGCCAAGACACGCGGTCAAGGCCGTGCACGATTGTGTGCCAGAATGGGGACCTGCCCACATCCAGAGGAATCCATGGCCGACTACAAAAACCCCAGCTACGTGGCGCGCTCCATGCACCCGCGTTTCGATGAACTGACCTCGCCAGGCGAAGCCGTGCCGTATTCGGGCATCTACCGCTGCGACGGCTGCGCGCACGAGATCGTCTCGACGGAAGGCCACGTCATGCCGCCGCAAAACCACCACCAGCACAGCAGCGGGCAAGGCGCCATCCGCTGGCGCCTGATCGTCAGCCCCCGCTGATTGACATGCGCCAGGCGGGGGACGATACTTGATTGATCCCGGATCGCCATTGGAACGTCACTGGAACACCAGCATGCGCATCGTCGATTTTGAAGTCCGCAAGGAGTGCCCGCCGCAGCTGTGCGACTGCGAGCGCGAGCGATTGCTCGACGATCCGCAGGCGGACCTGTCCATCCTGCGCCTGAACCTGACGGAAGAAAAGCGCCTGCTGGCGCACATCGAGGGCATCGCCACGTATGCACAGCTGCAGAAGCTGCAGCGGCTGTTGAAGAGCAACCTGGGCGTGGAATTGCAGATCGTGCCCGGCAGCGGCGAAGTGCGCACCGTGCGCGGCTTCCAGATCCGCCTGCTGGAGCGGCCCGGCCTGTGCCGCAAGACGCGCGCCGCCATTCCCGCCGCTGTGCGCCGCTGCCTGGCCGCGCATCCCGAGATCGCGTTTGCGATATTGAATGAAAATGATTTGCTCGGTGGGGTGTGAGCCGAGTAGGTCGGATTAGCGGGCACCGCGTAATCCGACATCATTGTTGGCGTATGGGCGAATGTCGGATTACGCTCCGCTAATCCGACCTACGCCGTCACGCTGGCACGGATGGGAATGACCTTGCCCTTCGCTTCGCGCGCCCGCAACTGCCCGCAGCCGCCCTCCACGTCCTGCCCGGCCGAATCGCGCAATTTGGTCAGCACGCCGCGCGCGTGCAGGGCGGCGGCGATGGCCCGCGCCTTGTCCCAGCTGGGACGCCTGAACGGCAAGTCATCGATGGTGTTATACGGGATCATGTTGAGCACCGCGTACTTGCCCTGCAAGAGCGCGACGATGCCGTCCATCTCGTCGTCGCCATCGTTGACGCCCTCCATCAGGGTCCATTGATACTGCACCGGATAGCCGGTCAGGCGCGCATACGCTTCGCCGAAGTCCACCAGCTCGCGCGGGGTGAGCCTGGGCGCGCGCGGCAGCAGCTGTTCGCGCAGCGCCGGCTTCGTCGTGTGCAGCGACAGGGCCAGCGCCGGCTTGACCCGCCCCTGCGGCAGGCGTTCGAAGGCACGCGGGTCGCCCACGGTGGAGAACACGAGGTTCTTGTGGCCGATATTGCCCTCCGTGCCCAGCAGCTCGATCGCTTCCATCACATTGTTCAGGTTATGCGCCGGTTCGCCCATGCCCATGAAGACGACTTTTTTGACGGGACGCAAGGTGCGCGCCAGCACCACCTGCGCCACGATCTCGCCGCTGGTCACTTGCCGGATCAAGCCGTCACGGCCCGTCATGCAGAACTGGCAGCCGACGGCGCAGCCCACCTGGCTCGACACGCACAGGCCGTCGCGCGGCAGCAGCACGCTTTCCACCGTCTGGCCGTCGTGCAGCCCCACCAGCAGGCGCGCCGAACCGTCGGCACCCGGATGGGTGCTGAGCAGTTTCAGCATGCCCTGCAGTTCGAGGTCGAGCGCAGGCAAGGCGTCGCGCACGGGCAGCGGCAAAAAGTCTTCGGCGCGGCGCCGGCCCTGGTCGTGCGGCTGGCCCTGTATCCAGTCGCGCAACACGCGCTGTTCGTGCAGAGGCTTGGCGCCCAGGGCGCGCAGGCGCTGGCGGAGATGGTCGATTTGCATGGGATCTGAAATAAAAAACGGCGCGCCGGCAACAATGCGAGGCGCGCCGCGAATGGCAAGGAAAAGTCTTACACTTTCTTGACGAATTCCGTCTTCAAGCTCATGGAACCGAAGCCGTCGATCTTGCAGTCGATGTCGTGGTCGCTGTCGACCAGGCGGATGTTCTTGACCTTCGTGCCCATCTTGACGACACCGCCGCCGCCCTTCAATTTCAAGTCCTTGATGACGCTGACCGTGTCGCCGTCCTGCAGGATATTGCCGGCCGAATCGCGGTACACACGGGCGCCCTCTTCCACGGCTTCGCCAGCCGTGGCCGACCATTCATGCGCGCACTCAGGGCAGATCAACTGGCTGCCGTCTTCGTACGTGAATTCGGATTGGCATTGCGGGCATGGTGGTAATGTGCTCATTTTCTTCTCTGTCTGGTGAACAGCGCGTGCTGTAAAAGCCGACATTATACGGCCTACGCCCTGCATCAACGGGCTTTTTTCCCCATCATTATCAAGGCCGGTGAATAATCTCGATGGTGCTGTGGACGATTTCCTCGTGGAGGCCGATGCGCGCGCGCAGTTCGGCGGCCGTCAATGCAGCGTCGCGGCTGACGACGGACAAGGCGCACGAATACAGCTGCTTGCCGACTCGCCACACGTGCAGGTCGACGATGCGCGGCGTGTCGCCGGCGCTTTCCATTTCCACCGCTTCGCGGATTTCATCCACCACGGGGTGGTCCATCTCGCGGTCCAGCAAGACCTTGCCCGTGTCCAGCATCAGCTTTTTCGCCCACAGCGCCACCAGCACGGCGCCCGCGATACCCATCACGGGATCGAGCCACTGCCAGCCGTAAGCCCACGCGCCGGCCAGCGCCACGATGGCCAGCACGGACGTGGCGGCGTCGGCCAGCACGTGGATGTACGCGGCCTTCATGTTCAGGTCTTCGCCATGGCCATGGTGGTCGTGGTGCCCGTGATGGTCATGATGGTCGTGACCATGATGGTGGTCATGGTCGTGGTGGCCGCCGAGGATCAGCGCGCACACGAGGTTGACCGCCAGGCCGAAGGCCGCCACCGCCATCGCCTGCGGATATTGGATGGGCTGCGGCGAGAACAGGCGCTCGACGGAAGCGGCCACCATCAGCACGGCCACGCCCAGCAGCAGGATGGCGCTCGTATAGCCGGCCAGCACCTCGATCTTCCACGTGCCGAAGGCAAAGCGGGGGTCGCGCGCATAGCGGCGCGCCGCCGCATACGCAAACGCGGCCAGGCCGATGGCCAGCGCGTGCGAACTCATATGCCATCCATCGGCCAGCAGGGCCATGGAGTTGTACCACCAGCCGGCGACGATTTCCAGCACCATGGTGGCCAAGGTGATCCACATGACGATGCGCGCGCGGCGTTCGGCCTTGTCGCTGGCGGCGCCGAAGACGTGTTCGTGCTGCCAGGCGGAGAGGTCTTCGCTCAGGGATTGCGTTTTCATGACGTTCTCCTTATTTGAGGTAGGTGCGCAGGATGCCCGCGATGTCGTCGGCGCCTCTGGCCCGCTCTTCGCCGGAGAGATCGGGACTGGCCACGTGCTCGCGCAAATGCTCTTCGATGACTTCGGCCATCAGGCCATTGACGGCGCCGCGCACGGCGGCGATCAGCTGCAGCACTTCGCCGCAGTCGCGGCCCTCTTCCAGTCCCCGCTCCAGGCCTTCCACCTGGCCGCGGATGCGCTTGACGCGATTGAGCAGCCTGGTCTTGTTGTGTGCCGTGTGGCCCATGATTCACTCCGATAAATACTATAGGGGGGTATACTATCAGAAAGCGCCATGGCTGAGTCAACAAGGCATACCCGCCTCAGGGAACGGGTGCGATCTTCTGCAGCTTGCTGGCCAGCGAAGCGTCGGACAATTCACCCAGGTGGGTGTCGGCAAGACGCCCCTGCGCGTCATAGAACAGGGTGGTGGGCAGGGCCGAGGAACCGGCCGCCTTGCCCAGCGCCGCTCCGCTGTCGAGCACCACATTGCGCAGGGTCGTGCCGCTCCTGTCCAGGAAAGCGCTGGCCGCCGCCGCATCCTCGCGCTGGTTCGCGTACACGAAGACGATATCGGCGCGCGCCTGCTGTGCGGCGGCCAGCACGGGCATCTCGCGCCGGCATGGCGGGCACCAGCTGGCCCACAAGTTGACCACCATGGGCTTGCCACCGGCCAGCGCCGCCAGGCTGGTGGAGGTGCCGTCGAGCGCATGCAGGGCCACGGCCGGCAAGGCCGCCGGCTTGTCGTACGCCAGCCCCAGCCCTGCGCTCAACACGCCCCAGGCCAGCGCACCGCAGGCCACGCTGATGGCCAGCGGCCGGCGCATGAGCGCCATGGCTGGACGCCGGCAGCGCCACGCGGCGATGGCCAGCGCGGCCGCGATGCCAGCCGGCGCCAGGAAGCCGCCGTCGCGGATATTGAGGATGGACGCGGGCGCGGCCAGATACTGTTCGTGCCAGCGCAGCACGAACGCCACGCGCGCCCCCAGCAGGCCGGCGATCAGCATGTCGGAAACGAGGGGGCCGGCGTCCGGCAGCCGGCGGTGCTTCCGCAGCCACCACGCCGCGCCGTAGGCGACGCACAGGGAAACGAACAACAGGACCAGGCCCGTGGGCAGGGCCAGGGGACCGATTTGCAGGGACAGCATGGGCGCTCGCTATAACATCGAATGGATGGCCATTCTGCCCCATGCGGATTAAGCAGGCGTTAATCCGGCATCAAAAATCGGCCAGCGCCTCCTTGCGCACGAAATGCATGGCTTGCGGCTGGTCCACCAGCACGCACTGCTTGCCCGTGCGCTTGCAATGGTCATGCACGCGCCAGTAGGCATCGTGGCTGACACAGCCCGTCTGGCAAATCACCAGGTCGGCCGCCACCAGACCGGCTTCCAGCGCCGCCGCGTCGTCGGCGCCGTCATCGCCGCCCGCATGGTGCAGGAAGCGCCCGCCCGCCTGCTCGATGGCCAGCTGCGCCACGTTGGCGCCAGCCGCGTGCTGTCCCGGCGCCAGACTTGAATAAGTGCCCACATACAGCACGGCTTTTTCGCGCACGTCGGCCTGCAAGGATGGCGCCGGCAGCCACTGCAGGCGCAGCAGCTCGCGCATCAGGTCCTGCACGCGCTCACCGAGCCACTCGACCCGGCGGGCCAACCTGGCACGCGTCGGCAAGCCCGGCACGCTGGCCGCCAGTTCGGCCAGTTCATCGCGCGCCAGCGCCAGCCTGGAATCGCGGATCACCACCTGCGCCCGCGCGCGCATCAATTCCGACTCCAGCTGCGCGATGCGGGCCGCCTGCGCCGCCAGCTGCGCACTGCAACGCGCCTGCGCCCGCCCATATTCGCCCATCAGTACACGATGCTCGTGCGCGATCGCGTCCTCGTAGCCATACACACTGCCCATCATGCCCTCCTTCACCACCCGTGGCGCTATGGCGCCAGCCCATTGCATCCCCATAGCGCTGAATTATAAATGAGAATCATTATTATTTGTGTATGCACGTGCACGCAGCAGGGATATGCGAAGGCGACCGGCTTCACGCGGCCGGCGGGCAGGACAGCATGCGTTTCCAGACATCGTCCTGCACTTGCCGCACCTGCCGCAGGGCATCGGGGCCGCGATAGATATCCAGCGTGTTCGGCCACGCGATATCGATGAACAACTGCCGTGCCGGATCGATCAGCAGCGACTGCCCCACATAGTTCCCCTTGATCTCACCCTTGTTGACGGCCAGCAGGCGCGCGCCGCCCGCAAGCGCCCGCTCGTCCAGCGCCACGCCGCTGCGCTCGGCCACGTCGCGCAGCCAGCGCTCGCGCCAGCGCGCCTGCTCCGCGAACTGTCCCTGTGGCGGCCGGTCCAGCTTGACGACGGCCGCCACGGGACCGCCTGTGCCCGCCTGCAGCGAAAAGCCCATGCGTTCCTGCAGTTCGACCGTGTAGGCCTCCCCCTTGACGTCGATCTGGTAGCGCCCCGCCCCGTCCTGTACCAGCAGGTCGGCCTGATGGTAGGCAGGTTTGACGCAATTGGCGTACTGATAGGCGAGCACATCGAGGAATGGTGGTGCGGCCGGGGTGGACGCCGCCATGGCGGGCGACAGGCTGGCCCATAAGGCCGCTGCGGCCGCGTATTTGATCTTGCTCATGCTTGCTCCGGTTCACGTAAAAGACGATGACGGCCGAAAAATACCTGCGGCACGCCATCGAGTCGCTCATGGTAGCTATTTTGAATATTTCTTTCTGGCACACGATTCAATTGAATCGCGCTTGTTGAATCACTATTTCTAGTATGTAATCTTGCAAACAAGTCATTACATCAACTGCCAGTACGTTTCCCTCATCACACGGAGTCCCAGGCAATGTCCGCATTTTTCCATGTAAACGCATCTTCCTTACGCGTCGATCACGACGGCAGCCAGACAAGATGAACAATCGTCCATTCACTGAGCGGCGCCGCCAGCAATTTCTGGATGAAGAACTGTATGTCAAAACGCGCAGCAATCAATTTGCGCTGATTGCAGGAGGACTGGAAAACAAAAAGGTCGCCGACTCAGCGCAGGAAAATGCTTCCGTCCATCATTTTTTGTATTTAGAAGAACTCTGGATCTGGATGCTCGACTATACGGCGGGCGAGTCCATCGAGGCCTTGGCGCAGCGCATCGCGGGCATCGTGGATAAGTTTGAAGAATGGAATGCGGTCGATCAACTCTATCAGCAGGATGCGGCGCTTGAGTTTCCAGAGTTTGGGCCCTACGAATATGAGGGAGCACCAGAGTTTTACGTCCTGTCCGACTATGAGGACACCTTGCAACTGCTCAGCATTGCCATCCTGCTGCGCGATCACCGTTCGGTGCTGCGCATCATCCACGTGCTGCGCAGCCACCGTGGCCGCGATGGCCTGTTCGAGCAATTGATCGACGGGTATGTGGAGGATGGACAAGCACTCGACGCCTGCATCATCGCCAGGCCCTATGACACCCTGCTGCAAGTGTTCTATGAGGAGGATGAGGACGCTACCTTGGCCCTGCTCCAGAAATACCTGAAACAATGGTATCCGGCCATGAAACATCATCCGCGCTGGTACAACGAGCATCTCAATATCAGCGAGGAAGGCTATGCCGGCTACTACGGCTACTGGGCATTCGAAGCGGGGGCGACGGTTTTCCTGCTCGACCTGGAAGATAGCCAGGCCGCGCATCTGGTGTACCCCAGGGATCTGGTCGACTATGCGCGACGGCTACGCAAGGAAGGCCGCTACACCAGCGAAGTTACATGGCCGCAACCATAATCAGCAAGGGGCAAGGATGCAGACGCTGAACGAACGGGATTTTTGGGCCCGGCGCAGGGAAGCGCGGTTGTCCTATGCCATCTACCTTGAAAGCAAGGAAAGCCAGGATGAGTGCTACGACATGGTGGCAGCCGGCTTGCAACAGCCGGCGCACGTGCTGCAACATATTCCACCAGAAAATTTCATGACGGCCACGCGCCAGCGGGCCTGGGATGGCGTCGACCAGCTAGCCCTCGCCTACAGCGCCGGTCACGCGCTGGATGAGTTGCGCGCCGCGTACTCCACGATACTCGCTTACTGGCTGGCGTTTGCCCGCTATGACATGGCATTTGACGCTCAGGCCGGCGAAGCCGAACAGGGATTTCCCCACTTCGCCCTGCCCGGCGACGGCTACGAGCAGGTCAACCGCATGGTCTGCCTAGGCATTTTGCTGGGCTGCGGCAGTTTGCTGCCCCGGCTGGCGCCCGTCATCGATTTCAATAACCATGAAAAGGATGGCTTGCTGGAGCGGCTGCTGGCATGCTTCGTCGCCGGCAGGGATGCCGCCTGGCCAAAGTGCACGCGCCATCTGCCCTACGTCAATACACTCAAGATATTCGCGGCAGAAAAAGATGCCCGTCCTGCGCTGATGCACGCTTATCTGCAGCAATGGTATGCAGCCAGCCGCCGCGAGCCCTATTACGACAGCCACCGGCGCGACACCTCGTTCTGGGGCTACTGGTCCTGGGAAGCGGCCGCCATCACCTGCGTGCTCGATATCGATGACAGCGGCTATCGCGGCGCGCCCTTCTATCCGGCCGACCTCGTGGCGTTCTGCCGGATGAAAGGGATCGCCCCCGGCGCCACTGCGGCAACGCAGGACACGCAGCAACAACGACTGGACGAAGCATGAAAACCAGCACTGCCATCGCCACCGGCATCGCCATCGTTGCCGGACTCTGCTTTGCCATGCCCACGCTGTGGCGTGTCGCCACCAATCCCTTTCCGGGCATTTATTCCATCATCGACCCCGTCACTGGCGAGACCAAGGATGTCCTGAAAGTAAAATCGCTGCTGGGCGAGTACGTGGTACTCGCGCGCTTTGGCGGCCATGGTCCATGGACGGGCCCCATCTACGCCAAAGTCATGGGCAACGGCGACAGCTACGCGTCACCGCCACTGTTTCAGCAAGACCGCATGGTCAGCGCGCTATCGCTGGACGAGATCGGCTACCTCTACCACACGCCGGGCAACAGCGACTCGCGCGTCGGCCCGTCCGATACCGGCTATATCAGCAGTATCGCGAGCTTCGGCATTACCCCCCTGTTCCACCGGCCCCTGCTTGCGGGCGGCAACGAGCGCGGTGAGCGGGGCTTGCACGCGTACACGCCCGGCGCCGGTGAGCGCAAGGTAACGGTCAGTACCTTGAACTACAGTCCGCGCATGATACAGGTGGGCATCAGTTCCGTCGGCGATCCCGACAACGCTGTCGATACCGATCCACTGAGTCCTTACATGAGCAGCGCCGCCAGCTGCTGCTTCTACCTGCCGGCGCAGGCCGCAGCGCCGTTGCAGGTCAAGCTCGAATATCGCTGGCTGCCCAAGGGCAAGCCTGAAGTGCTGGCCATGACCTTGCCAGCCAACAGCGACGCCGACGAACTGCTGATACTGGTGCAGGCGGATGGAACAATGGGCGTGGAATTTCGCGCCCCCGGCAAGGACCTGGATCCGACGCCCGAGGGCGTCAGATCCATCAATGGCAAGCCGTATCCGCTGCCACCGGCCGCCGAGCGCAAGGCGCGCCTGGCTGCGGAACTGGCGCGAAGAAAACGCTTCTTGAAAGATATGTACAGGCTGCGGGACAAAGGCACAGGCGAATCTGTCGAGATGGCATATCAGCTGCGCTACCTGATCGACGAATACGAGAAAACCATCACCTATCTGGAAACGTTTTCCGCATGCACAGGTACCTTGGCAACGTGCGACAAACAAGCCACGGCAGCGGCCCGCGCGCCATAGCGCAGCCACGCCCAGGAAACGCCAAGCCGAACGGCGTCCTGACCGCCAGCCAGCCTGTCACCGGCCCGGATGCGCGGGCGCCGCCAGCGCGCTGGCAGCGCCGCCCGCATCGAGCTTGAACACGCCCACTTCCCGCACCAGACTGGCCGCCTGCTCTTCCAGGCTGCCGGCGGCGGCCGCCGCTTCCTCGACCAGGGCGGCGTTCTGCTGCGTGACCTCGTCCATCTGCGTGATGGCCTGGTTGACCTGTTCGATGCCCAGGCTCTGTTCCTGGCTGGCGGCGGCGATTTCGCTCATCAAGTCGACCACCTGCTTCACGGATGCCACGATCTTGTCCATCGTGGCGCCCGCCTCGTCCACCAGCTTGCTGCCCGCGTCGACGCGCTCGACCGAATCGCCGATCATGGCCTTGATTTCGCGCGCGGCACTGGCCGAACGTTGCGCCAGGCTGCGCACTTCGCTGGCGACGACGGCGAAGCCGCGTCCCTGCTCGCCCGCCCTGGCAGCCTCTACCGCTGCGTTCAAGGCCAGGATATTCGTCTGGAAAGCGATGCTGTCGATCACGTCGACGATATCGACGATCTTGCGCGAGCTGGCATTGATGGCGCCCATGGTATCGACCACGCGCCCGACCACCTGTCCGCCCTGCACGGCAAATTCCGACGCCGACACCACCAGCTGATTGGCCTGCCGCGCATTGTCGGCATTCTGCTTTACCGTGCTGGTCAGCTCCTTCATCGCGGAAGCCGTTTCTTCCAGCGAACTGGCTTGCGCCTCCGTGCGCGACGACAGATCGAAATTGCCGGCCGCGATTTCGCGCGAAGCAATAGTGATGCTTTGCGTGCTGCTGCGCACTTGGCCCACGGTGTGCGACAGGCTGCCATTCATCGCTTCGAGGGCCTGCAGCAATTGACCAGGCTCGTCGGAAAAGCGCTTGTCGACACGATTGCTCAGGTCGCCGGCCGCCACCCTCTGCGCGGCCAGCAACGCCTCCTGCAAGGGGCCGGTAATGCTGCGGCTGATCAGCACGGCGCCGGCGATGCTGACGCCCAGTGATGCCAGCAGCAAGCCCGCCAGCAGCACGGTTGCCGAGCGTGCCTTGTCGGCCGATTCGGTCTCGAACGCGGCCGAGCGCTTGCTGGTCATGTCGACCACGCGGTTGATGGCCGCCAGATGGCTGTCGTAGCTGGCGGCCATGGCCGCCATGGCAGTGGCCACGCCCGCCTTGTCCTGCCCCTGCAGCGCCGGGATGAAGCGCGTGAATGCCGTCTCATAGAATGCCACGGCAGGGGCATGCGCCTGCGTCAGCAAGGCTTCGGCGATATCGTGATCGAGATCCTGGGTACGCCAGAACTGATGGCGCGTGTCGTACTCGGCCTTCAAGGTTTTCAGGCGTTCGACCAGCTTGTCTTGCGCACTTCTGTCTTCGGACGCCATCAGCTGGAAGGCGACCAGATACGATTCGAGGATGTATTCCGGCGGCGGCAGCACGTCGGCCACCAGGTCCTTGCCCTGTACGATGCGGTGATATACGGGACCGTTGACCTTCAGTTCGTGCAGCACGCGCAGCGACCAGCCGCCATACACGATCAGGCCCAGCGAAAAGATGGCGACCAACAAGGCCAGCCGGCGCGACAGTTTGACTTGGCGAAGCAGCTGCATGTGCGTACCCCCTCGTTTATGCGGACCATGCCTCAATGCCGCCGGCATAGGCCGCGCTGGCCAGTATGAAATTTCTGCGCGGCATTTGTGGATTATGCAACTTTTTAAGGGGATTGGGCTGAATGCGGTGAAAAAGAATCTCTTGCTGAGCAAAGGCTGGCGCAGGCGCCCGCAGAGGCCGGCGCAGGCGCTGGCCGCTACTGCCTGAGATGAGGGGACGGCGTTGGCCGCGCAGCGGCCAACGGGGCCGCGCGGGCGCGGCAGATGGGCGATTCGGAGAGCCTGCGCGCCCTTCAGGGCGCTCCGTCTTCGAATCCCACCGTTCCGTCCAGACAAATAAAAAAGCCTCCCGCAGGGGAGGCTTTTTTATTTGATTCTGGCGGAGACGGTGGGATTCGAACCCACGATACAGGTATAAGCCGTATGCATCCTTAGCAGGGATGTGCCTTCGGCCACTCGGCCACGTCTCCTAGCTGATTACTCAACTATGTCTCTGTAGCTAACTGCGCTGCAGCGACGAACGTCATAATATCGATTGCCCCCCCTTTGGTCAAGGGCGTGGGGCAATATTTTTGGATATTTAAGCTTTTTCCAGCTCGAACGCTTTATGCAGCGCGCGCACGGCCAGTTCCATGTACTTTTCATCGATCAGCACGGAGATCTTGATCTCGGAAGTGGAGATCATCATGATGTTGATGCCCTCTTCCGACAAGGTACGGAACATTTGCGATGCGACGCCCACGTGGCTGCGCATGCCCACGCCGACGACGGACAGTTTCGATACTTTCGCGTCGCCCGTGATGCTGGCCGCACCCAGTGCTTCGCGGTTCGCTTCCAGCACGGCCAGCGCGCGCGTGTATTCGCCGCGCGAGACGGTGAAGGTGAAGTCCGTTTTACCGTCGACCGACTGATTCTGTATGATCATGTCGACTTCGATATTCGCGTCCGCCACCGGTCCCAGGATGTGGTACGCCACGCCTGGACGGTCGGGCACGCCGAGCACGGTGATTTTGGCTTCATCGCGGTTGAAGGCGATGCCGGAGATGACTGCTTGTTCCATGTTTGTATCTTCCTCAAACGAAATCAGGGTGCCTGAATTGGCTTCTATTTCCAGCGGCAACATCGGGTCGGTCAGCGACGACAGCACGCGCGTGGGAACGCGGTAGTTGCCGGCAAATTCCACCGAACGCGTTTGCAGCACTTTGGAACCCAGCGAAGCCAGTTCCAGCATTTCTTCAAAGGTGATGGTCTTCAGGCGGCGCGCCTCGGAAACCACGCGCGGGTCGGTCGTGTAGACGCCGTCGACGTCCGTGAAGATCAGGCATTCGGACGCCTTCATGGCGGCGGCGATCGCCACGGCCGAGGTGTCGGAACCGCCGCGGCCCAGGGTCGCGATGTTGTCGTGTTCGTCGACGCCCTGGAAACCGGTAATGATGACGATCTTGCCCGCATCGAGGTCGCGTTTGACTTTCTCGTCATCGATCGACTGGATGCGTGCCTTGGTAAAGGCGGAATCGGTCTTGATCGCGACTTGCCAGCCAGCATAGGATACGGCTTGTTTGCCGATCGCCAGCAGTGCCATCGACAATAGGCCGACGGACACCTGTTCGCCTGTCGAGGCGATCATGTCAAGTTCACGGGGATCGGGTTGATCCATGATTTCCTTGGCCAGTCCAATCAGGCGGTTGGTTTCGCCCGACATGGCGGATGGCACCACCACGATTTGATGCCCAGCGTCGTGCCACTTGGCAACGCGCTTGGCGACATTCTTGATACGGTCAGTCGAGCCCATCGACGTACCGCCATATTTGTGGACGATTAAAGCCATAAGAGTGAAGTTTCCGCTCAAGAAGAATAAAAAAGGAGGGCTTTACTCTACATGCCGCAATGCAAAATAACAAGCTAAAAAGCGCATTAGCTCATACCAATTGTACATATGGAAATAACCAATCCATACAGTCCAGCTGGCTGGAGCAGCCACTTGGCGATCACCGCGAGAGTGGCCGTGGAGGCTGCCCCTGCGCTCAGCAGGAGAGCCAGCGCAAGGTCACGCGAGGACGGTCCAGCAGACTCAGACAATGGCAGTCGAGGCCGATACCGGCCGCATACAGCAATTGTTGCGCCGCACAGACAAGCGGCAGGCGTTCACGCTCCCAGGCGGGCACGTCGAACGCCTGGTAATGGTATTTCAAGCTCTTGGTGGGACGGTTCAGGGCCAGCTTCAGGCGTTCGCCGCCCTGGCGAAAATCGATGGTCAGTGTCTGTGCTTGCAGCCAGGCAATATCGATACCCTGGCCGCCGTCTTCCACCGCATCGAAATGCAGCACGCCGCCATACGCGGGAAAGGCCAGGCTGGCTTCGCCCTGCCACGTAAATTGCTGGCCGGCTTTTTCCAAGCCGGGAATGCCGGCATCGTCACGCTCGCGCATGCCGGCCAGATCATCGAGCTTCGGCGTCAGGTACAGCCGGTCGCGGTGGCGCCGCACGTGGCATTCGGGGTGCGTGACCAGCAGTTGCGCATCGGGCCGTGCCTCCAACAGTTGCGCCAGCATTTCCGCCAGCCATGCCGTCGACGGCATGCGCAAGCCGCGCGTGCCGAACCAGTGGCGCAGCAGGTTGTAGCAACGGTCCGCGCTCAGCGCGCGCAATTTCGCCAGTTCGATGCAGTCGCCATCGAGGCACATTGCCAAATCCTGCGTCGCCAGTTCAGTCAGCAGGCGCTGCGCCGATTGCGCGTGCTGGGCGCTGCGGGCGAAGCGTTCCTGGAAACCGGGAAAGGCCTGCGCCAGCACGGGCATCACCTGGTGCCGCAGGGCATTGCGGGCAAAGCGGGGATCGTCGTTCGACTCGTCGTGGATGTGCGCGATCGCATGCTTCGCCACGTACGCTTCGAGTTGTTTGCGCGACACGGAAAGCAGCGGGCGCGCCATCACCAGGTCCGGATTGCCCAGCAGCTCGGGCGCGCTGTTGGCGCCATCCATGCCGGACAGGCCCGCCGTGCCCGAGCCGCGCAGCAATTGCAGCAGCACCGTTTCCGCCTGGTCATCCTGGTGGTGGGCCGTCAGCAGCAGGCGCACGCCGTGCGCGGCGCACAATTCACCCAGGGCCGCGTAGCGGCGCTTGCGGGCCGCCTCTTCCGTACCCGTCTTCGCATTCTTTTCCAGGGTGACCTTGCGTGCCTCGAAGGCGATACCCAGGCCGGCGCACAACTGCGCGCAATGGGCCAACCAGGCATCCGCGTTCGGACTCAGGCCATGGTGCACGTGAAACGCGTGCAGGGCCACGCCGTGCTCTTGCGCCCAGGCATGCGCCAGGTGCAGCAGGGCCGCGGAATCGAGGCCGCCGCTGAGGGCGATGCCGACGGTGCTGCCGGGTGCAGGTGCGCAGGCGTCCAGCGCGCGGGCGAAGATGTCGGGCACGGTGGCGGTTTGTTGCTTTTTCATTCGGACTCCGGGAATGCAAAGAGGGACAGGCGGCTAAACGGATGGTGTCGTTTAGCGGACTGTCCCTGGTAACTCTTGATATTTTGTCGGCTTACGTCTTGTCGGCTTACGCTGCGCTAAGCCGACCTACGCCGACCTACGTCGACCCACGTCGACCTACGCCGACTTGCGCTGGCTTACTCGCTCGGCGTGGTTTCCTTGAACTTGCCGTAGCTCAGCAGTTTTTCGTGGCGCGCGGCCAGCAGGTCCTTGGTTTTCATGCCCTGGAACTGGCGCAGGGTGTCGGCCAGTGCGCGTTTTAGCAAGGTGGCCATCTGCTTCGGATCGCGGTGGGCGCCGCCCAGCGGTTCGTTGATGATCTTGTCGATCAGGCCCATCGCTTTCAGGCGGTGGGCAGTCAGGCCCAGCGCTTCGGCCGCGTCGGAGGCGCGCTCGGCGCTCTTCCACAGGATCGAGGCGCAGCCTTCCGGCGAGATCACTGCGTAGGTCGAGTATTGCAGCATCAGCACGGCATCGCCCACGGCAATGGCCAGCGCGCCGCCGGAACCGCCTTCACCGATGATGGTGGCGATCAGCGGCACTTTCAGTTCGGCCATCACATACAGGTTGTGGCCGATGGCTTCCGACTGGCCGCGCTCTTCCGCGTCGATGCCGGGGAAGGCGCCTGGCGTGTCGACGAAGGTGAAGATGGGCAGGTTGAACTTTTCCGCCACTTTCATCAGACGCATGGCCTTGCGGTAGCCTTCCGGTTTCGGCATGCCGAAATTGCGCATGGCGCGCTCTTTCGTGTCGCGGCCCTTCTGGTGGCCGATGACCATGCACGGCTGGCCGTTGAAGCGGGCCAGGCCGCCGACGACGGACAGATCGTCCGCGTAGCTGCGGTCGCCATGCAATTCGTGGAAATCGGTAAAGATTTCATTCACGTAATCCATGGTGTAGGGGCGTTGCGGGTGGCGCGCGATCTGCGCCACTTGCCAAGGGGTCAGCTTGGCGTAGATATCCTTGGTCAGCTGCTGGCTCTTCTTGGCCAGGCGGTCGATCTCTTCCGAGATATCGACGGCCGAATCGTCTTGCACGAAGCGCAACTCTTCGATCTTGGAATCGAGTTCCGCGATCGGCTGTTCAAAATTGAGGAAAGTCGTTTTAGTCATTGTACCTCCAGGTTTTACCGGCCACGGCGCCAGGGCGCGCGGCGTCATCTATGTTTATTTTACCGTACCGGCTGGTGCGCCGGGGGCTGTATCGGATGCGGCAGGGGCGGCTGCAGGGTCGAGACTGCGCCACAAATACCACGTCGCCACGGTGCGCCACGGTTCCCAATTGGCAGAAACTTCGCGCGCATCGCTGCGGGAAACGGGTTCGCCGGAGAAATAATTGACGCTGATGCCCTGGATCAAACCAGGGTCGTCAAGCGGCAAGACATTCGGCCGGAGCAGATTAAATATCAGAAACATCTCGGCTGTCCAGCGGCCGATGCCGCGGATCTGCACCAGTTCGGCGATGACGGCTTCGTCATCCATCTGGTCCCACTGGCTCGCGTGCACGCGCTTGGCCTTGAAATGGTCGGCCAGGTCGAGGATGTATTCGGTCTTGCGTTTGGACAAACCGCAGGCGGACAATTGCTCGGCGCCAGCCTTCAATACTTGCGAAGGCGTGCATTTCGGGCAAGCCAGCAGCAGCTTTTTCCAGGCGGCATCAGCCGCCTTGGGCGTGATCTGCTGCCCCACCAGCGAACGGGCCAGGGTGGTAAACGGGTCGCTGTGGCCGACCAGGTGCAGGTCGCCAAACTGCGGGATGAGTTTTTTCATGATGCGGTCGCGCTTCATCAGCTCGATCTTCGCCTCTTCCCAGTAATGCGGCACCTGGATCACCTGCGCAGCGATTACTGGCGCTTCCCCGTTTTCCCTGGACGTCGCCATCATGCGCGGCGCCAGTTGGTCGAGCCGTCAGGCTTGTCTTCAAGAATGATGCCTGCGGCCAGCAAGTCGGCGCGGATCTTGTCGGACTGGGCAAAGTCGCGCGCCTTTTTCGCCGCACTGCGCGCCGCGATGGCCGCTTCGATGCCGGCCGCCTCGTCCTGGCCGCCGGCGGCGCCGACGGTCGCCTGCAGGAATTGCTGCGGCGTGCGCTCAAGCAAGCCGAATACGCCCGCCAGGCCCTTCAATTGACGCGCCAGGGCGGGCGATTTGCTCTTGTTGACTTCCGTTGCCAGATCGAACAGGGCCGCCACGGCCAGCGGCGTATTGAAATCGTCGTCCATCGCTTCGCGCACGCGCACGGCATGCGCTTCGCTCCAGTCGATGGCGCCCTCTTCCACCGCCACGTCGGCCAGCGCCGTGTACAGGCGCGTCAGCGACAGGCGCGCATCATCGAGGTGCACGTCCGAGTAATTCAGGGGGCTGCGGTAATGCGCGCGCAGGATGAAGAAGCGGATCACTTCGGCATCGAACTTTTGCAGCACTTCGCGGATGGTGAAGAAATTGCCGAGCGACTTGGACATTTTTTCATTGTCCAGGCGCACGAAACCGTTATGTATCCAGTAATTGACGCTGGTGTGGCCGAACGCGCCTTCGGACTGGGCGATCTCGTTTTCGTGGTGCGGGAATTGCAAGTCCGCGCCGCCGCCATGGATGTCGAATTGTTCACCGAGCAAGGCGCACGACATGGCCGAGCACTCGATATGCCAGCCCGGGCGGCCCTTGCCCCACTTCGAATCCCATTTGACTTCTTCCGGCTCGGACTCCTTCGACGACTTCCACAGCACGAAGTCGAGCGGATCGCGCTTGCCCGTGTTGACGTCGACACGCTCGCCCGCGCGCAGGTCGTCGAGCGACTTGCCCGACAGCTTGCCGTAGTGGGGGAAATTGCGCACGGCGTAATTGACGTCGCCGTCGGCCCCCTGGTAGGCCAGGTCCTTCGCTTCGAGCTGCTCGATCAGGCGCAGCATCTGCGGCACGTACTCGGTGGCGCGCGGCGTGTGGTCGGGCGTCAAAATGCCCAGCGCGGCCGTGTCTTCATCCATGTACTGGGTGAAGCGCGTCGTCAGCTGGGAAATCGTCTCGCCGTTTTCCACGGCGCGGCGGATGATCTTGTCGTCGATGTCCGTAATGTTGCGCACATAGGTGACGTCGAAACCGGACGCCTTCAGCCAGCGGTAGATGACGTCGAAGGCCATCATCATGCGCGCATGGCCGATATGGCAATAATCGTAGATGGTCATGCCGCAGACGTACATGCGTACCTTGCCCGCTTCCATCGGGACGAATACCTGCTTCTCGCGAGCCAGGGTGTTGTAAATCTTTAGATTGCTCATCGTACTTTGCAAGTGAAGCGGCCGCCAGCCTGGCAAAACGACAGACAGGCGCGGACACCGGGGGTGCCGCGCCACTGAACTGCCGTGTGCGCCGAAAACTGTCGACCCGCTATATTGTTGTTCTTGTTTGTTAGAATTGGGGCGTTAGCGGTCAAGTATAACATTGATAAAAACCATACTGGCCCGATATGAATCAGGTTTTTACGATGTTCAACCGAATTTTCAGCTCTTTACAATTAAAGCAAGTTTAGAGAAAAATAACGATCAAGGACGCCTTCATGCAAGAAACCAAATCGAAACGCCTGTCTTTCCTGGCCCGCTTTTGCACCCTGTTTGCCGGCCTGACGCTGGGCAGCGCCGTCGTGGCGGCCGCTCCGGCGACCGCCCTCGACCCCACGCCCCATGTGGCCCTGAAAACCAGCATGGGCGAAATCGTGCTGGAACTCAATCAGGAAAAAGCGCCGCAAAGCGTCGCCAATTTCTTGCAGTATGTCAAAAGCGGTTATTACAAGGGCACGGTGTTTCACCGCGTCATCGACGGCTTCATGATACAGGGCGGCGGCTTCGACAAGAACATGAAGCAGAAAGCTACCAAGGCGCCGATCAAGAATGAAGCGCAGAACGGCTTGCAAAACGTCACCTACAGCATCGCCATGGCGCGCACGGGCGATCCGCATTCGGCCACCGCGCAATTCTTTATCAACGTGAACGACAACGGCGCGCTCGACTACCCTGGCCGCGACGGCTTCGGCTACACGGTGTTCGGCAAAGTCATCAAAGGCATGGACGTGGTCGACAAGATCAAGGCCGTGCCCGTGGCAGACAAGGGACCGCACCAGAACGTGCCCGTCACCCCCGTGGTGATCGAATCGGCGACTTTACTCAAGCCCGCGCCCGCAAAACTGTAAAATAGCGTTTTTGCGGCGCCGGCCTGCCTGGCGCCGCTGAATCAATTATTCATCCAATTTATTAAGGATCATCATGACCTCCGTCATCATCACCACCAATCTGGGCAAGATCACCGCTGAACTGGACGCCGAAAAAGCGCCGAAAACGGTTGCCAACTTCCTGGCCTACATGCAAGCCGGCCACTACGACAACACGATCTTCCACCGCGTCATCGACGGCTTCATGATCCAGGGCGGCGGTTTCGAGCCAGGCATGAAACAGAAACCTGCCGACACCACCGTGGAAAACGAAGCCAAGAACGGCCTGAAAAACGATACCTACACCCTGGCCATGGCCCGCACGTCGGACCCGCACTCGGCATCGGCCCAGTTCTTCATCAACATCAAGAACAACAGTTTCCTCGACTACCCAGGCCAGGACGGCTGGGGTTACGCCGTGTTCGGTAAAGTTACCGATGGCAAGGAAGTCGTCGACGCCATCCGCGCCGTGAAAACCTCGCGCGCCGGCATGTTTGCCGATGTGCCAGTGACCGACGTCATCATCGAGAAGGTAGAAGCCGCGTAATTCGGCTCTGGCATCATGAATCAAAGGCATTGCCGCGTTGGCGCCTCTCCATCTACATCACTTTTTGGGAGCGTTGAACGATGACAATGCCTGCCGCACTCTTTATTTCCGACCTGCATCTGCAGAGTTCGCACCCGCGCACCAGCGCGGCGTTTCTTTCTTTCCTGGAACACCATGCGCAATATGCGCAAGCGCTGTATCTATTAGGCGACCTGTTCGAATACTGGGCCGGCGACGATGACCTGGAAGACCCGTTCAATGCGCGCATGACGGCCGCCATCCGCGCCGTCAGCGATGCCGGCGTGCACGTCTACTGGATCGCCGGCAACCGCGACTTTCTTGTCGGCTCCGGCTTTGCCGCCGCCGCCGGCGCCACCCTGCTCAGCGAACCGCACGTGGCCACCATTGCCGGCCGCCGCATCGTCTTGCTGCATGGCGACGCCGAATGCACGAAAGACGTCAGCTACATGGAGTTTCGCGCCATGGTGCGCCAGCCCGCCTGGCAAAAACAGTTCCTGTCCATGCCGCTGGCGCAGCGCAAGGCCATCATCGATGGTTTGCGTCAAAGCAGCCGCGAGCATAATGGCGAAAAATCCATGGACATCATGGATGTCACCCCCGATGCTGTCGCGCAAGTGTTTGCCGAACATGCGAGCACCGTCATGATCCACGGCCATACGCACCGCCCCGCCCTGCACCAGGTCGACAATACCTTGCGCTATGTCCTGCCCGACTGGGAATGCGACGTGACGCCGCCACAACAGCCGCGCGGCGGCTGGATCGCCATCGATACGCGCGGCAACATCACGCGCCACGACCTGAACGGCGAGATCGTCGACTAGGCCTGCGCCGACGGCCGCACGGGTGTTTGTCCGATAGCCGCGCCCGCCTGGCCTTGCTGTAATGGCGCCATGCATACCGTTTACATCGGCACGGCTGGCTGGAGCATCGCCAGCGCCGCCGCCAGCCACTTTCCCCTCGATGGCAGCCACCTGCAGCGCTATGCCCAGGTACTGGACTGCGTGGAAATCAACAGCTCGTTCTACCGTCCGCACCAGCCCTCCACGTACGCGCGCTGGGCCGCCAGCGTGCCCGAGCATTTCCGCTTCAGCGTGAAATTACCGCGAAGCATCACGCACGAACGGCGCTTGCGCGACTGTGCGGCCGAACTGGATCGCTTCGCGGGAGAGGTCATGCAACTGGGGAATAAACTGGGCTGCGTGCTGGTGCAGCTGCCGCCCAGCCTGCGTTTCGAGGCCGACGTGGCCGCCGCATTTTTCCATGCGCTGCGCCAGCGCTTCGACGGCATGCTCGCCTGCGAAGCGCGCCACCCCAGCTGGTTCGAGGCGGGCGCGACCGAACTATTGACGCTGCAAGGCATCACGCGCGTGCGGGCCGATCCGCCTGCGGGACAGCCGGGGCCGCACATACCGACGACCAGCGTGGCCTACCTGCGCCTGCACGGCAGCCCAAAGATTTATTACTCGGACTACCCGGCCGACTACCTGGCGGCGCTGGCCGCCGACTTGCACACATCGGCGCAGGCGGGCAGCTGGTGCATCTTCGATAACACGGCGGCCGGCGCAGCCCTGTTCAATGCGCTGGACCTGCATGCGCGGCTGGCCTGAAAATACGTGTTGATTTTTTGAGACTTAGTGTTATAGTTAACTACAACACCGATCAACTACATCACGGAGCTTCGATGCCTACAGCATTTTTCACGCGCCGCACGGCCCCGCCCTTGTCGGAGCACATCCCATGAGCACGGAATGGAATGACAATAGCCCCATCTACCGCCAGCTCAAGGCCAGGGTGGTGGGCATGATGCTCGATGGCGTGCTGCAGTCCGGCGACGCCCTGCCGTCGGTACGCCAGGTGGCGGCCGATTATCAATTGAATCCCATCACGGTTTCGCGCGCCTATCAGGAACTGGTCGACGATGCCCTGGTGGAAAAACGCAGAGGACTCGGTATGTATGTCTTGGAAGGCGCCCGCGACAAATTGCTGGCCAGTGAACGCGAGCGCTTCATGCGCGAAGAATGGCCGGCGATGCTGGAACGCATCACGCAACTGGACCTTAACCTCGAGCAACTACTGCAGGCGAGCCGCGACAGTGGCGCACACGGAGAGAGCGCATGAATGCATTGAACAAGGACAGCGTCATCAGCGCCCGCGGCCTGCGCAAGCAGTATGGCAAACAGGTCGCCATCGACGGCATCAGCTTCGATATCGCGCCGGGGCGCATCGTCGGCTTGATCGGGCCGAACGGTTCGGGCAAGACCACCACGCTGAAAGCCATCCTGGGCCTGACGGGCTTCGAAGGCCAGCTGTCGGTGCTGGGACGCGATCCGCGCCTGCAGCGCGACGCGCTGATGGACGACGTGTGCTTCATCGCCGACGTGGCCATCCTGCCGGGCTGGCTGCGCGTGGCCGACGCCATCGATTTCGTTGCCGGCGTGCATCCACGTTTCGACCGCAGCAAGGCCGAGCGCTATCTGGCCCACACCAAGCTGGCGCCGAAGATGAAGGTCAAGTCCATGTCGAAAGGCATGGTGGTGCAGCTGCATCTGGCGCTGGTGATGGCCATCGACGCCAAACTGCTGGTGCTCGACGAGCCGACCCTGGGGCTGGACATTCTGTACCGCAAGCAGTTCTACCAGAACTTGCTGCAAGACTATTTCGATGAAAACAAGACCATCGTCATCACCACGCACCAGATCGAGGAAGTGGAACACATCCTGAGCGACCTGATGTTTATTCGCGACGGCAAGATCGTGCTGGCCTCGAGCATGGAAGACGTGGGTGAGCGCTACATCGAGGTGATGGTGGGTCCGCAGCACGTCAATCCGGCGCGCGCACTGCAGCCGATCAGCGAACGCAGCGTGTTCGGCAAGTCGGTGATGCTGTTCGACGGCGTCGCCCGCACCCAGCTGGCGGCCCTCGGCGAAGTCCGCACACCCAGCCTGGCTGACCTGTTTGTCGCGACCATGAAAGGATCGTACCAATGAGTATTTCCCCTGCAAACAAGATGCAATGGCTGATCCGGCGTGAATTGTGGGAACACAAGGGCATGCTGGTTTGGACGCCCGCCCTGATCGGCGTCGTCATGACCGTGCTGGGCGCCCTGGTGACGATAGGCACCATCGCCAAGACCAAGATGCGCACGGCGCTGATCGTCAATGGCGAAGAAGTGTCCTGGAGCACCGTCTTCAATACCCGCACCTTCGGCCCGCGCCGCACGGAAATCATCGACGCCGTCGCCAACAACTACACGTACGCGGCCGCGCCCCTGTTCCTGGCACTGGGCTTTCTCGTGTTTTTCTATTGCCTGAGCGCCCTGCATGAAGACCGCCGCGACCGCAGCGTGCTGTTCTGGAAGTCGCTGCCCATCTCGGATGCCCAGACGGTGCTGTCGAAAGCGGCCATCGCCCTGCTCGTCGCGCCGCTGATCGTGGCCGCCGCCGCCAGCGTGACCTCGCTGCTCCTGGTGCTGATCCTGAGCGGCGTGCTGGCGGTCAACGGCATCCATGTGTTCGCCGAACTGCTCGCCACGCCCGGCCTGTATCTGGGACCGCTGCGCGTATTCGGCTTGCTGCCCGTGTATTGCCTGTGGGCCTTGCCGACGGTCGGATGGCTGCTGATGGTGTCGAGCTGGGCCAAGTCGAAAGTCTTCCTGTGGGCCGTCGGCGTGCCGCTGCTGCTGCTCATCCTGGCCGTCTGGGCCGGCAAGCTGACGCAGACGGAAAGCGGCGTCGACTGGATACAGATGAACGTCATCGGACGCGCCCTGCTGGGCACCCTCCCCGGCAGCTGGTATCTGTTCGAGCCGGACCTGCTGCCGCAGATGCACGCGCTGGCAGAGGGGGGATCGCACGCGACGCGCACTGATGTGTTCAGCAACTCCTGGTCCAGCCTGGCCTCGCCAGCCGTGTGGCTGGGTGCGGCGGCAGGTACGGCGCTGATTTACGCCGCCATCCGCCTGCGCCGCTGGCGCGAGGAAGGCTGAGTCCCCTCTTCCATGATGGGAGGATTTGGGCGGCGCCCTGCACGCGTAACGCGTATGCCGGCCCGGCATACGCGCAGCGGACCGGCGGGGATCAGGCCCGCGTCAACCGGCCGATCACGCTGGCCACCTTGGCCGTGATCATGTCGACCGCGGGACCGTTGGCGCCGTGCGGCAAGATCACATCGGCATTGCGCTTGGTCGGTTCGATGAATTGCTTGTGCATCGGGCGTACCGTTTCCAGATACTGCTCGATGACGCTTTCCACGGAACGGCCGCGTTCCGTGATATCGCGTTGCATGCGGCGGATGAAGCGCACGTCGGAAGCCGTGTCGACAAAGATCTTCAGCGACATCATGTTGCGCAAGTCTTCGTCATACAGGGCAAACAGGCCTTCGATCACGATCACCGGCGCCGGCTTGACGGGAATGGTCCTGTTGGAGCGGTTGTGCAGCGTGAAGTCGTACTCCGGCATCTCGATCGCTTCGCCATTGCGCAAGGCCTGGATGTGCTGCACCAGCAATGGCCACTCGAACGCCTGCGGATGGTCGTAATTCTGCTGGCGCCGGACTTCAGGGGAGAGATGGGTTTGGTCGCAGTAATAGTCGTCCTGCATCACGACCGAGACCATGTCGGCGCCGAACGACGCCAGCACCTGCTGTGATACGGTTGACTTGCCACTGCCGCTTCCGCCAGCGACACCAATAACAAACGGTTGGAAGGAAATATTATTCATGCCGAATGATACCGGAAACGCGGGCGGACTGACAGGGAGCGGCTCCTGTCACGCGTCATGCACGAGCCGCACATACAGCTCGGCCACCCGCTCGGCCGTGATGCCGTCGCGCTGTTCCACCGCCAGCGGATGGCCGGTCGGCTCCAGCTCGAGGTACGGACGCATGCCGTCGTCGCGCAGGTGCACCCGGGTTTTCAGGTTCAGAGTAGCCGGATACACGGGCAGCTGCGTGCTGAGCCAGCCGAAGAAGGGGCCGATATGCGTGCGTCTGGCGTCATTGAAACAGGCATCCCACACATCGAAGCTCTCGCTGCTCAGCGACACCCACACGCCCCAGCTGAATGGTTCATCCGAGCCATGCACGGGGATGTCGATGGTGGCGCGCACGAAGCAGTGTTTTTCGTCGACGATGCAGGCGTCACTGTCGAGCTGGCAGCGCGTTTCGCGCTCGGCGGGCGCCATCTGCTCAACCAGCCACGGCGCGTCGGCGCCGAAGCTGGGCATGCCCGTGTGGGTCTCGCCGCAGGCGCGGCACAGGAAGGAAAAACGCATGCGTGAAGGCTGCTTATTCGAATTGCTTGCGGAACGCCTCGAACTGCGCCGCCAGGCCATCGAAGTCGCTGCGCAGCTGCAGCACTTCCTGTTCCAGCTGGGCCACCCTGCTGCCCTGCTGCGGCGCGCTGACGGCACCAGCGTAACCTGCCGCCGTCTCGATCTGCGCCAGCGCTTCCTCGCCGCCCAGCAAATGGCCGTAGCGCGGCTCCTTGGCGCCGGGTGCGACGGCCAGCTTGGCCACCAGCGGCGGATATTTGTCGATCAAAAACTGCAGGCCGGATTCCACCTCGGCGACGGACTTGAATTCATGTACGCGGCCGCTGCGGCTGCGGATTTCGCCCGCCGTCTGCAAGCCGCGCAGCATCAGGATCGTCAGGATGGCCAGCTTGTCCTGTTCCAGCGACCACTTGATGCGCATACGGTGTTCGTACTTGGCGACCCGCGCGCCGGCCTGCGTGATGCCGTTGACGAACTTGCGCTGCATCAGGCGCTGCAGCACGTCGTAGACGGTTTCTTCGGACAGGGCCATGACGGGGTCGCGGCTCGACAGCTGGTTGCAGCCGTTCGTCAGCGCGTTGAGCGAGAGCGGGTAGCTGTCCGGCGTCAACGCTTCCTTTTCAGCCAGCACAGCCAGCACGCGGATCTCGAAGGGGTCGAGCAGATTCGGATTGTCATTGCTTTTTTCGCCTGCCGTCACATCAGTATTCATGCCTGTATCCTTAATCAACCAGCTTGTTCATTTGCTCGGAATCGAATTTATCACACTCGGGCACGCCCTGGCAGCAGATGCCCGCCGCCTTCAGGGTGGCGAGGATGGTTTCGATGCGCTGCTCCTGCGCCACGGCGTGCGTGATCAGGCCTTGCAGGGCTTTCGACAGTGGATCGTCGCCGTTGGGCGTGACGCCGTACGCGGCAAACAAATGCGCCGTGCTGCCCTCGCGCAGGGCGCTGACATCCTTTTGCACGATGTGCGCGGGGTTGCCCACGGCCGTGGCGCCGGACGGCACGGGTTTCAATAGCACGGCGTTCGAGCCCACCTTGGCGTATTCGCCCACCGTGAAGCTGCCCAGCACCTGCGCGCCGGCGCCGACGATGACGCCGCGCTCCAGGGTCGGATGACGCTTGGCGCCGCTGTGCAGCGAAGTGCCGCCCAAGGTGACCCCCTGGTAAATGGTGCAGTCGTCGCCGACGACGGCCGTCTCGCCGATCACCACGCCGAAACCATGGTCGATGAAGACGCGCCGGCCGATGACGGCGCCCGGATGGATCTCGATGCCCGTGATGATGCGGGCGATATACGAAATGAAGCGCCCCACCCATTTCATGCGCCGCGTCCAGCACCAGTGCGCCCAGCCGTGCATGACGATGGCGTGCAGGCCCGGATAACAGGTCAGCACCTCCCAGCCATTGCGGGCGGCGGGGTCACGTTCGATGATGCTGTTGATGTCTTCGCGCAGGTGGTGGAACATAATGAAAATGGATAAGGTGGAACGCAAATGGTAGCGTATTCGGCGGCGTGCTGCCGGAGAGGCAGATAAACAACCGCCGCCTCAAGGGCGGCGGCTGATCAAGTACACTCAACCCAAAGGTGAAAGTGCCGGGGTCGTACCCTGAGGGTACGACCCCAGGATTTGCTTTTGGGGTAAAAATAAATCAGGCAAATGGCACGCTAAAGACTTGCCCGCTTATTTCGGTTCCAGCGCAATGCGCTGGCGGCGGGCTTCGTACAGACACACACCCGATGCCACGGACACGTTCAGGCTCTCGACGGAGCCGAACATCGGGATGCTGACGAGGATGTCGCAGGTGTCGCGCGTCAAGCGGCGCATGCCTTCGCCTTCGGAACCCATGACGAGGGCCGTCGGGCCCGTGAAATCGGCTTCGTACAAGCCTTTTTCGCCGTCGTCCGAGGTGCCGATCAGCCAGATACCGCGGTCCTTCAGTTCGCGCATGGTGCGCGCCAGGTTCGTCACGGTGATGTACGGGACGGTTTCGGCGGCGCCGCTGGCAACCTTGGCGGCCGTGGCGTTCAAGCCCACGGCGCGGTCCTTCGGCACGATGACGGCATGCGCGCCGACACCGTCGGCCACGCGCAGGCAGGCGCCCAGGTTGTGCGGGTCGGTGATGCCGTCGAGAATCAACAGCAGCGGCGGGCCGTCGATGGCGTCCAGCAACTCGTCGAGATTGCGCGCCAGCGACAGCTGCGACGCAAACGCGATCACGCCCTGATGGCGGCGCGTGCCGACGATTTTATCGAGACGCGACGAATCGACGGGCATGACGCGCACGTTGGCCGCCTTGGCGGCGGCGATCATGTCCTTCATGCGGCCGTCGACGCGGCTGGCATCGACGAAAATTTCTTCCACGGACGACGCTTCATGACGCAGACGCGAAGTGACGGCGTGGAAGCCGAAAATCATTTTATTCTTCATTTGTTATCGTTTCTTTTATCGCTTGTTCTTGCTTGATTTTGATACAGTTTTTGCTGCTCGTGGTGCCGCCGCAGCGGGTGCCGCGGCTGGTTTCTTGCTGCGCTTCGGCGCGGCGGCCTTGGGGGCTGCTGCTTGCGGCGCTGCCTTGGCTTGCGCCTTGGCGGCAGGTTTGGCGCCATTGGCACGGCCGCCGGAACCATTGCCGGATTTGCCGCCGTTGTTGCCGCTGGCCTTGATTTCATGGCGCTGCTCGGTCGCGGGACCGGGCTTGACCATCGACTTCTTTTCGCCCTTGCGCTTGCCGCCAGACTGCTTGGCCGGCGCTTCGTCGCCCGCCAGTTCCGCATCGGTCACCAGACGCAGGTCGATCTTGCGCGTTTCCAGGTCGACACGCGCCACTTGCACCGTCAGACGGTCGGTCAGCTGGTAGCGCTTGCCCGTGCGTTCGCCGCGCAATTCATGGCGCGCATCGTCGTACTGGAAGTAATCGGTACCGAGCTCGGTGACGTGCACCAGGCCTTCGACAAACAGGGTGTCGAGCTGCACGAACACGCCGAAGGTGGTCACGCCGGTGATGGTGCCGGTGAACTCCTCGCCCAATTTGTCTTGCATGAAGTAGCACTTGAGCCAGGCTTCCACGTCGCGCGACGCTTCATCGGCGCGGCGCTCGTTGGCCGAGCAATGCACGCCCAGCGCGTCCCAGATGGTCAGGTCCGTCTTCTTCGGCTTGCCGTCGGCCTTGTCCTTCGCCTGCTGCTTGCGCGTGGCGTTCGACACATTCGTGTTCAGCACGACCTTATCGGACAGTTTCGGCTCGTATTTCTTGCCTTGCAGAATCGCCTTTATGGCGCGGTGCGTCAGCAGGTCGGGATAGCGGCGGATCGGGCTGGTGAAGTGGGCATACGCCTCGTAGGCCAGGCCGAAGTGACCGATATTGTCCGGGCTGTAGACGGCTTGCTGCATCGAACGCAGCAGCATCGTTTGCAGCAGGGCCGCATCGGGACGCTGCTTGATCTGCTGCATCAGGGTCTGGTAATCGGATGCCGACGGCGTGTCGCCGCCCGTCAGGTTCAAGCCAACCTGTTTCAGGAAAGTACGCACTTGCGTGAGCTTTTCCTTGGTCGGGCTGGCGTGGATGCGGTAGGTGCCTGGATGCTTATTACGCAGCAACAAATCAGCCGCGCAGACGTTGGCCGCCAGCATGCACTCTTCGATGATCTTGTGCGCTTCGTTGCGCGTGCGGGGGATGATCTTTTCGATCTTGCCAGCGCTGTTGCAGACGATATACGTTTCCGTCGTCTCGAAGTCGATGGCGCCCCGCTCCGTGCGTGCTTTCAGCAAGGCGCGGTAGACGGCTTCCAGGTTCTGCAGGTGCGGCAGGATGTCCGCGCGGCGTGCCGCTTCAGGTCCCTTGGTATTGCCCAGCACGGCAGCGACTTCGTCATACGTGAGGCGCGCGGCCGAGTGAATCACGGCCGGGTAGAACTGGTAAGCCTTCAGTTCGCCCTTGTCGCTGACGACGGCGTCGCAGACGAGGGTCAAACGGTCGACGGCCGGGTTCAGCGAACACAGGCCATTCGACAGTTTTTCCGGCAGCATCGGGATCACGCGGCGCGGGAAGTAGACGGACGTGCTGCGTTCGAGCGCGTCGATATCGAGCGCGTCGTTCGGTTTCACGTAATGGCTGACGTCGGCAATCGCCACGATCAGGCGGAAGCAGTTGGCGCGGCCTACCTTGACGGGTTCGCAATACACGGCATCGTCAAAGTCGCGCGCGTCTTCGCCGTCGATGGTGACGAGCGGCACGTCGCGCAGGTCGACGCGGTCTTTCAGATCGGCGGCGCGCACTTCGAATGGCAGTTTTTCAGCTTGCTTGAGGGCGGCGGCGGAAAAGATGTGCGGCACATTGAATTTGCGCACGGCAATCTCGATTTCCATGCCGGGGTCATCGAGCGCCCCGAGCACTTCGACGATCTTGCCGACCGGCTGCTTGAAGCGCATCGGCTGCTCGGTCAGCTCGACGCTGACGATCTGGCCGGCTTTCGCCTTGCCCACCGAACCGGTGACGAGAATGTCCTGGCCGATGCGCTGGTCTTCCGGCGCCACGACCCAGGTGCCGTTTTCCTGGATCAGGCGGCCGATGACGTGGGTATTGGCGCGCTGCGTGACTTCAACGATCGTGCCTTCCGGGCGGCCGCGGCGGTCCGTGCCGACGATGCGGGCCATGACCTTGTCGCCATGCAGAACTTTCTGCATTTCTTTCTCGGGCAGGAACAGGTCGGCGCTGGCGTCGTCGGGAATGACAAAGCCGAAGCCGTCGCGGTGGCTCATGACGCGACCGGCGACAAGCGCGCTCTGGTCGGCCAGGCTGAAAACACCGCTGGCGTCAGACTTGAGCTGGCCGTCGCGCTCCATCGCCTTCAGGCGACGGACCAGGACATCCATGGAATCGGCATGCACTTGCAGCGTTTTCCCGAGAGACTGCGGGTCGAGAGGCGCGTTGACGCTGCGGAATATGCCGAGAATGTCCTCCCGGCTGGGGATGGTGTGGGTATTTTGGCTCAAAAGTATTTCTATAGTTGTTATTGACAGTGATCAAACGGAAGACAAAGACCGATGACATCACCGTCAATATTGACACGGTGATGTGCGGTAGTGTACCGGAGGACGCCTTGGTTTGCCTAACGCACAGCGTAGCGGAAACCGAACAAGTGCCCCGCCGATGAAAAAAAGGAGAAAAGCTGCGCAATGCATTTGACTTCGGCAAATATTGCTCTATAATCTCGGTCTCTTGCAGCAACAAACCTTCACGGGAATGCAGTTACAGGAAAGCGGTACAGGGTTGATGTGCAGTATGGAGCGAAAGCTCATCTGGCGCAAAACTCTTCAAGTCGCTATAATAGCAGAATTGCTGTAAAGTTATTTTGCAACAAGTACTCGAGCAGTAAAGTAATAAGTCACAGCAGCATCAGTGCCCACGTGGCGGAATTGGTAGACGCGCATGGTTCAGGTCCATGTGCCTTCGGGTGTAGGGGTTCGAGTCCCTTCGTGGGCACCATTACCTAATTCGCAAAAAAGCCGCAAACTTTCACGAGTTTGCGGCTTTTTTCATTTCCGATGCAGCACATAGAACGCCAAATAATTATCAAAAAAGAATATTTGCATTCCATTTAATAGTATATTGACATCTCCCCCATGCCACGCATCGCGCGTGGCTGGCAACAGCATTACGGAGAGACGTCATGACATGCAGGCCCGGCAAACACAAACGGATTCTTTTCAGCAGCCTCATCGTATTAAGCCTCGGCGCTGGCACCAGCCAGGCGACCGACTGGGTGAGCACCCGTTCCAGCAGCCCCGAAATCGTCAAACCGGCGCCCGAACAGGTGACTTTGCAGGTGCAAAATCCCCCTTCCTTTGCCTGGCCGCGCCATGCCAGCTATCCCGCGCAATATGTCGTGGAGATTTTGCCGGCTGAGGGCGCAGCAAGCACCCACACCGTTTCGCGCAACTTCCTGCTGCCGTCAAGCGCACTGCCGCCAGGCAATTATGAATGGCGCGTGAGCCCTCTCTCGACGTCCCCCGACTGGTCCAATAAGCGGCCATTTACCATCGACAGCAATTCACGCACTTTTGTCGTTCCCGAATCGTCCGAGCTGGCGGCCACCGTGCGAGCCCACCCGCGCCCGCGCCAGTTGCCAGCCTCCTTTGCGCAAGCAAGCGCCTGGGATGCCGCCATGAACAGCAAACGGCGCCCCTTCCTGAACCGCCTCGTGAGTGAGGTCAATCTGAATACCACCGCCGTGGCCAGCGTCCACGATGGCCTGTGGACCCAGCCCAACGATAGCGGCCAGTACAACCGCATTGCCAATGCCGCCGGCGCCGTAATCCGGCAGATGGAAGCGGCCGCCCTCCTGTTTCGCCTGACACAGGAACGCAGATATCTGGACGAAGCCATACTGCGCGGCGACCAGTTGGCCGCGCTGAATCCGGAGGGCCCCACCAGCTATAAGGCGCAGGATCAGGTCGCGCGCATGATTGCCCTGGTACTTGCGAAGGGCGCCGATTTTCTGTGGCTGGATCTGGACGCACCTCGCCGCGCGCACTGGCTGTCGGTCGCCGCGCAGCGGCTGACACCGATTTATGCGGACCTGTCCATCGCCGGCGGACGTCTGGACCAGTCCCCCATGGACTCGCACGGCGTCGAGGCGCTCGGTTACCTTGCCGCCACCTCAACCCTGCTGCTCGATGCCAGACCGGAAGCGCAAGCCTGGTTCAACTTCGCCGTGCGCTCGTACATGCATATCGTCCACGTCTGGAGTGGCCCGGAAGGCGGCTTTGCCAACGGCTCGGCGTATGGCCAGTACACCACCGACATGCAAATGCAATTATGGCAGCCGCTGGCCGAAGCCACTGGCGTCAGCCTGTTCAACAAACCCTGGACGGCGGGATTCTCCAATTATTTCATGCAGTTCATTCCACCGAACGCACCGCGCCATGTCTTCGGCGATGTCCATGAAAGCAAACCGGACCCGGCACTCCTGAAGGCATATGTAGCACGGCAAGCCACGCCAGCGGCCGCCTGGTACAGCAACCAGCCAGGCGCACAAGAAAATCCCATCACCCTGCTGCAGGCGCCCTACCCGCTTCCCGCCGATACGGTCGCACCCGAAGCACCGCCCAACGCCATGCTCTTTCCCAGCATTGGCTGGGCGGCCATGCATAGCGACATCAGCAATGCTGCCCGCACTTCCGTCTACTTCAAATCGAGTCCGTTTGGAGCCTTCAATCACAGCCACGGCGATCAAAACAGCCTGGTCATCAACAGCGGCAACAAACCATTGCTGATCGAAGCCGGCTACCAGGACTACTATGCATCGCCGCTCTCGAAAAGCTGGTACCGCCAGTCGCGCGCGCATAACGCCATCACATTTGATGGCGGAAAAGGCCAACTCGTCGAAGGCCATTACGAGACGCGCTACAAAAACGGCAAGATCACGGCCTTCACGCACGGTACGGACCTCGACTATGTGGAAGGCGATGCCAGCGCCGCCTACAGCAACGACCTGAGCCTGGCCAGGCGCCAGGTATGGTACTCGCGCCAGAATGACGTGGTGGTAGTGCTCGACAAGCTGACCTCCGCGACGGCCCGCACTTTCGAATGGAACATCCATGCACTCAATACCTTGTACCTTTACCCGAATGGCCGAGCCAGCATAGAAAATGGCACGGCATCACTTTGCCTGCAATCACTACGGCCAGACGAGGAGCAATTGTCCGGCTTTAGCGCCCCCAATCCGCCCCTCGAAGCCAGCCAGCAGCATGCCGCCTACGTCAAGACCAGCCCGGCCATGGCGGCAGAGTTCCTGATCGTGCTCGATATCGGCTGCAAATCGGTGCCAACTTCATTGCAGCCGGTGTCTGGCGGACGCTTGCTGCAGATAGGCACGCAAACCATCACCCTGCCCCAATAAGCGCCAAACGCCTGTTTTTTGCTAAAAAAACAGCTGCATCCATCCTCCGCTCCTAGGGAAATGCCTTTTTTCAGGTGAAAAGGGTATTTCTTGAAGAAAAGTACAAAATGTTGATTGACCGAATGCGCGCCAGCCCTTATGATTTTGTCCTCGCTGCAGAACACGCAGCGACAAGCAGCAAAGCAGCATCAGTGCCCACGTGGCGGAATTGGTAGACGCGCATGGTTCAGGTCCA
>NZ_LRIC01000028.1:0-19707 GCF_001758725.1 Janthinobacterium sp. HH106
GCTCGTCGGGCTCATAACCCGAAGGTCACAGGTTCAAATCCTGTCCCCGCAACCAATACATAAAAAACCGCTGATGCCTGCAAGGGAGTCAGCGGTTTTTTTCATTCCGGGCCGGGCCCATGCTGTTACGCGGTGACGCTGGCCCTGATCTGCCTGGCCGCCGCATGCAGGCTGGCCGCCACCCGTTCCAGCTTGTCGGCGCCAGCCGTTTCAGCCAGGGCGGCAAACGCGCTGATATGAAACGTGGCCACCATGGCCGGCGACACTTCCAGCTCCAGCGCGGTCTTGCTCAATTCCGTCGACGCCTCGAGATAAGGCTCGCTGCCCGCCTCGAACGCCTGCTTCGTTTCCAGCAATTCCTGTCCGCCCTCGGCCTTGGCCAAACATGCATCGACCTTTTGCTGGAAAGCAGGCAAGGTATCGCGCACGGGGCCGGCGTCGGGCGCCGCTTCCGGCTCCGGCGCCACTGGCGCAGGCGCAGCGGCGGCCGGCTTGTTCGCCGCCGGCATGTCGCGCATCGTCAGCCAGCGCTCGACGGCGAGAAAATCGGCAAACGGCTCGCCCACCTTGGGGTTCATCAGCCAGACTTCGCCCGTGCGCCAGTCGATCCGGGCACCGCGCTCGTTTCTCGCCAACAGAATATCCTTGCCGCCATCGGCATTCGACACCCGGCCGATGTCGATCCAGTTCATCACTTCCGCCTGGCGCGACATCGCGTTGACCCGATGGAAATAGGCCAACCATAAAAATCTGGCGACCAGAAGAACCAGGACACCGCCAACCATCCACATCATTTTTCGCTCCGCTCCGCACCACATCGACAGCCCGCATTTTCTCACATGAAAGCTTGCGTCAAGGAAACTTTTACATCTGCCGTGCGCAGGCGCAAAGCCCGCGCCGCGCGCGGCCCGGGCGCGCAGTCGCATTTCAGCAACGCCGCGTTTTCCTGATTGCCTGGCGTGCGCCGCTGCGCTATCATGAGAACAATTCTCATTTAGATTAAGATATTCCATCCCGTCCGCATGCTGTCCGCCCCTTCCCCGCCGTCCGAATTCCAGGCCCTGTACGCCGAGCACCACTCGTGGCTGCTGCACTGGCTGAAGCGCCGCCTGCACGATGCGGGGCTGGCGGGCGACCTGGCGCAGGATACCTTCCTCAAGATCTTCGTTGCGCGCAGCAGTGCCGGGATCGCGCAGCCGCGCCCCTTCCTGGCTACCATCGCCAAGCGCCTGCTGGCCAACCACTGCCGGCGCGAAGAACTCGAACGCGCCTACCTCGACGCCCTGCTGCACCAGCCGCAAGCCTGCACACCGTCGCCGGAAGCGATGTCCATCCTGCTCGAATCGCTGCAACTGATCGACCGCGCGCTGGACCGGCTCTCCGCCAAGGCCAGGGCCGCCTTCCTGCTGGCCCACCTGGACGGCATGAGCTATGCCGAAATCGCCGCCGAACTGGGCACCACCACCCATTCCGTCAAAAAATACCTGAGCAAGGCCAACCTGCTGTGCTTTTTTGCCGTGCCCGATTTTGCCGCGCCCTGACATGCGCGGCGCCACCGTCTACGCCCAGGGCCAGCCCATCGACCTGGCCGTCGCCATGCAAGCGGCCGAATGGCTGACCACCCTGATGAGCGGCGAAACGACGCCGGCGGAAAAAACGGCCTGGCAGCAGTGGCGCCAGGCGCACCCGGACCATGAACGGGCATGGCGTCACATCGAAAGCGTCAGCGGCGGCTTGCGCGAACTCGATGGGCCAGCCAGCCGCCAGGCGCTGCTGCAAAGTCCCCTCTCGCGTTCCGTCTCGCGGCGCGGCAGCCTGCGGCTGCTGGCGTGGGTATCGGCCATCGGCATCACGGGCTGGTTCGGCGCGCGCTCGGAATATGCGCCCGGCATGGCCCGCGCCGCGCTGGCCGACCTGTCCACCGGCGTGGGCGAACGCCGCGAGCTGACCCTGGCCGACGGCAGCCGCCTGCATCTGAACAGCGGCAGCGCCGTCAACATCCGCTACACGGACACGCAGCGGCTGCTGCAACTGGTGCGGGGCGAAGTCTTCATCGCCACCGCCCGCGAAACGGGCCGGCCTTACCGCCCCTTCCTCGTCGAAACGGCGCAAGGCCAGGCGCAGGCGCTGGGCACGCGCTACTCGGTGCGCCAGGCGGACGGCAGCACGCTGGTCGCCGTCGAGGAAGGCGCCGTGCGGCTGATGCCGCGCCAGGGCGATTGCAGTCTCGTGATCCAGGCGGGCCAGGGCGGCGGCATGACCGCGCGCAGCATCGGACCCGCGCACGCCGTCTCGCCCGACATCTGGGCCTGGCGGCAGGGCTTGCTGCTGGCCGACGCCATGCCGCTGCGCGACTTCCTGCATGAGTTGAGCCGCTACCGCCACGGCTTGCTGGGCTGCGACGACGCGGTGGCCGGCCTGCGCATCTCCGGCGTCTTCCCGCTGGCCGACCTGGACGCCGTGCTGCTGTCGCTGCCCGATTCCCTGCCGGTGGACGTGCGCCTGCGCACGCGCTATTGGGTGCAGGTGGAAGCGCGGCGGCAGCGCTGAACATGTATTTTGACGCCAGCGCAAAAAAAAGGTACCCGTTTTCGATTCTCGCGTGACCTGTGTAGGCAACGTTCTTTTTGACGACTACACCACAAGGTAACCATGTCCCAAGTTATGTCTTCCCGGTCCCGGTCCCGGCCGCGCATCAAGCGCATGGCGCATGCCATCCAATGCATCTTCATCGGTTCGGCCCTGCTGCTGAATATCCCCGCGCCAGCCCTGGCGCAGGAAAGCGCGGCCGCCGCTGCGGCCAGTCTCGACTTCCAGGTGCCGGCCGGCGACCTGGCGGCGGCGCTGCGCCAGGTCGCCAGCCAGTCCAGGGTCATCCTCAGCTTCACGCCGGAGCAGACGCGCGGCAAGACGTCGGCCGGCTTGAGCGGCCGCCACGACGTGCTGGCCGCCCTGAACGGCGTGCTGCGCGGCACGGGCCTGAAGGCCGAGCGCAGCGCCAATGGCAGCTACGTGCTGCGCCCGGTCCAGGCGGAATCCGGCGCGGAGGCCATCGCCATGATGCCGGAAGTGTCGGTCAAGGCGCAGCAGGACGCCACCGAAGGCTCGGGCGCGTATGTCTCCGCCCTGCCGATCGCCACAGCCACGCCGCTGGGCCTGTCGATCAGGGAAACGCCGCAGTCGGTCAGCGTCATCACGCAGCAGCGCATGCAGGACCAGGGCTTGAGCACCATCGCGCAAGTGATGGCGCAAACGCCGGGTATCACCCTGTTCTCGCTGGGCAGCGAGCGCACGGGCTTTACCTCGCGCGGCTATTCGATCACCAATTACCAGCTCGACGGCGTCAGCACGCATTCGGAAAACCTGGGCCTCGACGCGATACCGTCGCAAAGCCTGGCCGACATGGCGCTGTACGACCGCATCGAAGTGCTGCGCGGCGCCTCGGGCCTGATGACGGGCGCGGGCGACGCGTCGGGCGCCATCAACATGGTGCGCAAGAAACCGACGGCGCAGTTCCAGGCCGCCGTCGAGGGCGAGCTGGGCTCCTACGATGAACGGCGCGCCATGGCCGACATCTCGGGTCCGCTGAACGAGGCGCGCACGGTGCGCGGCCGCCTGGTGACCGTGTACGAGGAAGGCGACAGCATCATCGACGGCTACAGCCGCGACAAGAAAGTGGTCTACGGCGTGGTCGAGGCGGACCTGTCCAGCGACACGAAACTGACGGCCGGCGTGACGCACCAGCGCAAGCGCTCGGACGGTTCCCTCTCTTACCTGGGCTTCCCCCTGTTCTACAGCAATGGCGCCATGACGGACCTGCCCCGCTCCTTCAGCCCGGCGGCCAGGTCGAATCGCTTCAACACCAATTCAACCGACATCTTCGCCACCGTGGAACACGCGCTGGCGAACGACTGGAAGCTGAAAATCTCGGCCAACCGCGTGCAGTCGTCGCAGGAGGAGCGCGCCGTCTACATGAACGTGAGCGCCGGCTTCCCCGACCAGGCCACGGGCGATGGCCTGGGCCTGAGCGCCGACTACCGCGATTACCAGCTGAAGGTCAACAGCGTAGACGTCAACGTGCGCGGGCCGTTCAGCGCCTTCGGCCGCCAGCACGAGCTGGTGCTGGGCATGGACTACAGCCAATTCCAGAGCAAGACGGATGGCCGCTTCGACTGGAGCATCCAGGGCAGCGGCGTCAACCTGTACCGCTGGAATCGCCTGGCAACGCCCGTGTTTGGCGATACCTACGTCACCTACGACAGCACGCGCCGCCAGGCCAGCGCGTATGCCGCCACGCGCCTCAACCTGTCCGAGCGCCTGAAACTGATCGCCGGCGCCAAGGTGCTGCGCTACAGCGAGAACTACATCTCGGACGCGCCTTCCGTGCCGTTTTACAGCGCGTCGCCAGCCTCGGAAAGCCGCGTCTTCACGCCGTATGGCGGCCTGGTGTTCGACATCGACGGCACGCACAGCGCCTACGCCAGCTATTCCACCATCTACCAGCCGCAAGCCCAGCAAGACCGCTACGGCAAGCTGCTGGCGCCGCGCGAGGGCAAGACCTTTGAAGCGGGCATCAAGAGCGGCTGGTTCGATGGCCGCCTGAACACGGCCGCCGCGCTGTACCAGATCCGCCAGAGCAATCTGGCCGAATCGGACCCCGGCTACACCGTCCCGGGCACGAACAATCCCGCCAACCGCACCATCAAGGGCGCCAAGACCCAGGGCGTGGATCTGGAAGCGACGGGCGCGCTGACGCCGGACTGGAACATCTCGGCTGCGTGGTCCTACAGCCAGACGGAAAACAATACCGGCAAGGCGATCCTGACCACCTTCCCGCGCCACCTGGTGAAACTGTGGACCACTTACCGGCTGCCCGGCGAGCTCAATCGCCTGACCGTGGGCGGCGGCGTGAACTGGCAAAGCCGCGTGTATTCCGACATCGACGCGTGGCAGATCAACAGTACCCTGCACTGGGAACAGAAGGCGTACTCGGTGGCCAGCCTGATGGCGCGCTATGACGTCAACGACAAGCTCTCTGCCACCGTGAACGTGGCCAACCTGTTCGACAAGCAGTACACGGCTTCCGTGTCGGACTGGTGGTACTCGGGCATGTATGGCCCGGCGCGCAAGGTGGCACTGAAGGTGCGCTACCAGTTCTAGCGCCAGGACCAGGACAAAGCCGAATATTTCACAGGGCCGCAGGGCCGGTGATACAATTTTCCCGCTTCACGGGCGTTGCCGGCCATTGCCGCCAACGCCCGTGCCCATAGAGACACCCAAGGAGAATGTGTGAAGGACCTCGCCCCCGCCCTGCCAGCCGATCCGGCCGACCAACCCGCCAATCCCTCGCGCCGGCGCATTTTCCAGGCTGCTTCCGCAGTCGGCCTGGCCGCCAGCCTGCCGGCGCTGGCCGACGCCGCGCCAGCCAGGAAGACCATCGCCAAGGGTTCGCTCGACGCGAAACTCAAGGCGCACGTCAAGAACGTGGTCGTGATCTACCTGGAAAACCGCAGCTTCAACAACCTGTTCGCCAACTTCCCCGGTACCAGCGCGCCCCTGTCCGCCGTCACGGCGGAACAGGCGCAGCAGCTGGACCGCGACGGCAAGCCGCTGGCAACCCTGCCGAAGATCTGGGGCGGCCTGGTGCCGAATCAGCAAAATATCGGCGGCATCGATTACCTGATCAAGGAAGAGCAGATTTCCGGCCTGCCCAACGCTCCCTACAAACTGAGCGACGCGGCCGGCAAGCCCCTGCCCGAGAGCATCATCACGCGCGACCTCGTGCACCGCTTCTATAACAACCAGATGCAGATCAACGGCGGCAAGAACGACGGCTTTGCCGCGTGGGCCGACAGCGGCGGCCTGGTGATGGGCCACTACGGCGAAACGTCGAAAAACCTGAACCTGTGGCAGATCGCCGAGCAGTACACGCTGTGCGACAACTTCTTCATGGCGGCCTTCGGCGGCTCCTATATGAACCACCAGTTCCTCGTCACGGGCCGCGCCAACGAATATTTCAACGCGGCCGAGACGGCGGCGAAGAAAAAGATCGCCGTGCTGTCCGACGGCCCGCAAGGCGTGCGCCTGGCGATCGCGCCCGACTGCCCCGCCTCGGCGCTGGACGGCAAGCCGAAATACGTGAACGACGGCGCCCTCACGCCGGACGGCTATGCCGTCAACACCATGGCGCCGCCGTATCAACCGAGCTATATCCGCCCCGCCTTCGACGGCGACCCGCTGCACGCCGACCCGGCCGACGCGAATACGCTGCCGCCGCAAACCTACGACACCATCGGCGACCTGCTGTCGCGCAAGGGCGTCAGCTGGGCGTGGTATGGCGGCGGCTGGCAAGCGGCGCTCGACCACAAGGGCGGCGGCAGCAAACCAAATTTCCAGTTCCACCACCAGCCGCTGAACTACTTCAAGCAGTTCGCGCCCGGCACGGCGGCGCGCGCCGAACACCTGCGCGACGGCGGCACGGGCGACAGCCCGATCTCGAACAAATTCCTCGCCGCCGCCGTGGCGGGCAAGCTGCCGGCTGTGACCTTCTACAAGCCGCAGGGCAATCTGAACCTGCACGCGGGCTATTCGGACATCGAATCGGGCGACCAGCATGTGGCCAACGTCATCCAGCATCTGAAGGAATCGCCGCAGTGGAAGGACATGATCGTGGTGATCACGTTCGATGAGAACGGCGGCTGGTGGGACCACGTGGCGCCGCCGAAGGGCGACCGCTGGGGCCCGGGCACGCGCATTCCCGCCATCGTCGTCTCGCCGTACGCGAAAAAAGGCGCCGTCGACCACAGTTTCTACGACACGACGTCGATCCTGCGTTTGATCACGCGCCTGCACGACCTGCCGCTGCTCGAAGGCCTGAAAGTGCGCAACGACGCGTTTGCAGCACGGGGCGCGCTGCCGCCGGGTGACCTGACGGGCGCCCTCAGCTTCCGTTAAGCCCCACACGGTGCGGCACGCCTGTGATACACTGCGTGCCGCACTTAAATCCGCAGGTCTGCTTTTCCTGCCGATGATATTCACAATGAGCCCGACTCCAGTAGCCGGGCTTTTGTTTTGTGGATGAAGTGAAAGCGTATTGACATAGGCGGGCAGCACCTTGCCCGCCCCTTGGCCTTCGCAGGCCAGGGATAGAGGTTAGCAAATGAGAGATAAAAAAGACAACGCCACCATCGACTTGCCCGGTTTCGGCCCGCCGCCAGCGCTCGAGGCGCCAGAGCCGGCGCCGGAGCCGCAGCGCCGCGCGCGTGCGCGCAAGGTGGCTTTGAAGCAGGTGCAGCTCGAATTGCTGGAGCCGACCGACGCCACGGGCCTGCCCGTATGGACGCGCGACGCCGGCCTCGATCTGACCGGTTTGCCCATCTGGGCGCCCGATAATTAGTACCCCACGCCGGCGGCCGTTCGCCGCCGGCTTCCACACCACCATCCGCACAAGGGCGTAGAACGCCTGTAGACTGTGCCCATTCACCCGCTTTTTACCGGCTCCGCCCTTTATGAACACCACATCCGCCACCACTTCTTTTTCCAGCCTGCCGCTGACGCCCGCCTTTTTGGCCAACCTGGATTCGCTCGGCTACCACGAGATGACCACCATCCAGGCGCAAAGCCTGCCGGCGGTGCTCGATGGCCGCGACCTGATCGCGCAAGCGAAAACGGGCAGCGGCAAGACGGCCGCCTTCGGCATCGGCATCCTGCACAAGCTCAATCCGGCCTGGTTTGCCGTGCAAGGCCTGGTGCTGTGCCCCACGCGCGAACTGGCCGACCAGGTGGCCAATGAATTGCGCCGCCTGGCCCGCGCGGCCGGCAACATCAAGATCCTGACCCTGACGGGCGGCGCGCCGATGCGCCCGCAAATCGCCTCGCTGGAACACGGCGCCCACATCGTCGTCGGCACGCCGGGCCGTTTGCGCGACCACCTGGGCCGCGGCACCATCAACCTGAATCACGTGCAAACCCTGGTGCTCGATGAAGCGGACCGCATGACGGACATGGGCTTTTATGAGGAAATCGCCGGCATCGTCAGCGCCTGCCCGGCGCGCCGCCAGACCCTGCTGTTCTCGGCCACGTACCCGGAAGACATCCGCCGCGCCACGGCGTCGTTCCTCGTCAATCCGCTGGAAGTGACGGTCGAGGCGCAGCACGACAACGACAAGATCGAGCAGCGCTTCTATGAAATCGGCTTCGACGAGCGCAACAGCGCCGTCGGCAAGCTGTTAAAACACTTCAAGCCGGAATCGACCCTGGCCTTCTGCAACACCAAGGTGCATTGCCGCGAACTGGCCGAGGAACTGCGCCAGCAAGGCTTTTCCGCTCTGGCCCTGTACGGCGAGCTGGAACAGCGCGAGCGCGATGAAATCCTCGTGCTGTTCGCCAACCGCAGCTGCTCCGTGCTGGTGGCCACCGACGTCGCCGCGCGCGGCCTCGATATTTCCGACCTGGGCGCCGTGATCAACGTCGACGTCTCGAAAGACACGGAAGTGCATATCCACCGCATCGGCCGCACGGGCCGCGGCAGCAAGAAGGGCCTGGCCCTGTCGCTGTGCGCGCCGAACGAGAAAAAATGGGTCAAGCTGATCGAGCAATACCAGAACAGCGCCGCCGAATGGCACGACCTGAAGGAACTGGCGGAAGATGACGGAATGGAGGCGCTGCCGGCGCCGATGGTCACCCTGTGCATCATGGGCGGCAAGAAGGACAAGCTGCGTCCGGGCGACTTGCTGGGCGCGCTGACGGGCGATGCGGGTCTCACCAAGGAGCAGGTGGGCAAGATCAATGTGTTCGAGTTCATGACCTACGTGGCGCTCGACCGCAAGGTGGCCGAAGCGGCCTTCAAGCGCCTGAACGCGGGCAATACCCTGGGCCGCGACTTCGGCAACATCAAGGGCCGCAGCTTCAAGATGCGCTTTATCGAGGCGTAAGCGCCTGCAAGGCACGCAGGGCCGCCATGGTCCTGCGTCCCGGATAATCTTCCCACACGGGATACTGCCCGCGGTAGTAGCAGTTCCAGTAACTGACGGTGCGCCGCTCCAGCGTATCGAGATACGCGGGGTTCTCCCGCAGGTAGCGCGCCAGCGCGTCGGCATTCCAGGCCGGCAGCGCCGCGCCAATTGCCTCGATAATCTCCAGCACGTATTCGCCGCACAGGTGCACGACGAAGGGCACCGTCCACGCCCGTTCCTGCAGCAACAGCCGTCTTGCACACGCTTCGCGCAGATGGCCGTCATGGTGGCGCGTGCCCAGGCACAGGGCGATCACGCCCGCGTCGCCGGGCAGCCGCATACAGGCCAGCAGCGGCTCGCGGTCATAATAGGTGCGCGCCGGGATCAGCAAGGCCTCGCCATCCTGGCGCACGGCAAATGGCGGGTGTGTCCGGCCGCTCCCCAGCGCGGGCAGCAGCTGCGCCACGGTGCCGGCCAAGGCCGCGGGAAAGGCGTCCGCTTCAGCCATCGCGCCCCTCCCGGCACACCTTGCGCACGCCCAGTGCGGGTTTATCCATCTTTTCAAAGATCACGTTCGAATACCAGTCGGCCGGGTCGCCGTCCGTGGGCTTGCCCAGCGAAATATAGTAGCCGCCGTGGGTAAACAGGGCCGTGGTTTCCTTGCCTGGCGTGGCGCGCTGCAGGAAGGCCGGCCAGGCCGCCTTGTCGACTGGCACAAAACGCGCGGCCAGCAGCGCCAGCAAACGCGCATGCGTAGCCGGCGCATACGGGAACAGATACAGGTATTCGACCAGTTCGCCGCCATCGGCCAGGCGCGTGACGGCGGCGGTCGCGGCATCGGCCGTCCCCCCGTCGCCGCCAAAGCGGCACAAGATGCCACCGCTGTAGGCGAAGTCGATGACGGTCGCCGGCGCGCACGCCTGCCGTTCGCGGTCGATGCCGACGGGCGGCAGCGCGCGCACTTGCGCCAGCAGCGCTTCGCCGGACGTGGCCAGCACGGGAAAGCCCGGACACTCGCTGGCCGCGCGGGCGGCAGAAAGGGCCAGGCAACAACTCAGTAACAGCAAACGACGCTTCACGGCATCTCCAGTTTCATCAGGCGGCCATTATGCAGGACATCTTCACAAAGGCCGCGTCTGTTGCCCCTGCGGCGTATCGTCGATGTCGTAGCCGGCCGCGCGCGCCAGTTCGCGCAAGCGGTCCGCCTCGGCCCACTGGCGCTGCGCGCGGGCGTGGGCCCGTTCCGCCAGCCACGCCAGCACCGGCTGCGGCACTTCCACCTGCGCCGGCTGCCAGGCCAGCAGATCGAGCCCCAGCGCCGCGTCGAAGCTGGCCATGGTGGCCTTTTTCACGCCATCGGGCAGCGCGCTTTTCAGCAGCTCCCAGGTCACGGCCAGCGCGCGCGGATAATTCAGGTCATCGTTGATGCAGGCCCTAAAACGCGCCAACCATGTCGCATCGGCCTCGCCGTCCGCATCCCCCAGGCCATGCACGGCCACGCGCAGGCGCGCCAGGCCGCTGCTGGCGGCGCGCAGGGCTTCATCCGTAAAATTGAGGCTGCTGCGGTAGTGGGCGCCCAGGCACAGGTAGCGGTAGGCCAGCGGATCGATGCCCTGCTCCGCCAGGCTTTGCAGGCGCAGAAAGTCGCCCGAGGATTTCGACATCTTCGCATCCTGCGTCTTGAGGAAGGCGCCGTGCAGCCAGAAGTTGGCCAGGCGCGTGCCGTGGCGCGCTTCCGTTTGCGCGATCTCGTTGCTGTGGTGGACGGCCACGTGGTCTTCGCCGCCGCAATGGATGTCGAAATACGCGCCCAGGTGCTTTTCCGCCATGGCCGAGCATTCGATGTGCCAGCCGGGGAAACCCAGGCCCCACGGACTGTCCCACTCCATCTGCCGCTGTCCCGGCACGCCGCTGAACTTCCACAGCGCGAAGTCGCAGATGTCGCGTTTTTCCCCAAGGTCCACCCTTTTCCCCGCCTGCAGCCCATCGCGGTTCAGGCGTGCCAACTTGCCGTAACTGTCCTGGCGCGTCGTGTCGAAATAGATGCCGTCGTCCGTGCGGTAGGTATAGCCCTTCGCTTCCAGGTCGAGGATGAAAGCGACCTGCTCCGCGATGTGGTCGGTGGCGCGGCACCAGACGGTGGGCGGCAGGATATTGAGCTGGCGCAGATCGTCCTCGAACGCGCGGGTAAATTCAAGGGCGATGTCCCAGGCCGACTTGCCGCTGCAGGCGCTGCGCGCCTCGATCTTGTCGTCGCCGCTGTCCGCGTCCGACGTCAAATGGCCCACGTCCGTGATGTTCATCACGTGGCGCACCTGCAAGCCGTTGAACGCGAGCGCGCGGCGCAAGCCGTCGACGAACAGGTAGGTGCGCAGGTTGCCGATGTGCGCGTAATCGTAGACCGTGGGCCCGCAAGCGTACAGGCCTGCCTGGCCCGGGGCGATGGGTTCAAACGGGCGCAGGCTGCGCGCATAGGTATCGTACAGATGAAGTGTCATGCGGGGCTTTCATTAACGCTGCGGAAAAAGAAAATGGCCACAGGTTTTTCAACACTGTGGCCATCGAATGAGGAGTAAAACGTCAGCGGCGCGCAGCCGCATCCTCACGGGGCCAGGCGCACGGACACAGCGCAGCAGCGGCGCCGGATACAGAAACTGGAGTGAGGATGAAAGTGATCATGGGACGAATATCGCATGTACGCGGGCGGGCCGTCAAGCCCTCCCGCGTCACCCGCTTATTTTTTCGCCTGCTCGATCTGCGGCAGCAGCACAGTCAGAATGCCCAGCAGCGGCAGATAGGAGCAGATTTTATACACATAGGCGATGCCGGAGATATCAGCCAGGTGGCCCATGGCGGCGGCCGCGATGCCGGACACGCCGAACATCAGGCCAAAGAAGATGCCTGCGATCATGCCCACCTTGCCCGGCACCAGTTCCTGCGCGAAAACGACGATGGCGGAAAACGCGGACGAAATCACGAAGCCGATGATCACCGTCAGGACGGCCGTCCAGAACAGGTCGACGTACGGCAGCAGCAGGGTGAACGGCGCGGCGCCCAGGATGGAAATCCAGATCACACGCTTGCGGCCGATGCGGTCGCCGATGGGGCCGCCCATGAAGGTGCCGGCCGCCACGGCGGCGAGGAAGAGGAACAGGTAGAGCTGGGCATCGCCGAGCGACAGGTGGAATTTGTCGATCAGGTAAAACGTGTAATAGCTCGACAGGCTGGCCATGTAGATGTACTTCGAGAACACCAGCAGCGCCAGCACGCCCAGCGCGCCAATCACCTTGTTGCGCGACAAGTTCGGACCATGGCCGCCCGCCTTCGGCTTGAAGCTGGCCAGGTGGCCGCTATACCAGTGGCTGACCTTGTACAGCACGCCGATAGCCAGCACGGCCAGCAAGCTGAACCAGGCGACATTGCCGTGGCCACGGTTCACGATGACGGCGGCCGCCAGCAGCGGCCCCAGGGCGGAACCCACGTTGCCGCCCACCTGGAACAGGGACTGGGCAAAGCCGTAGCGCCCGCCCGAGGCCATGCGCGCCACGCGCGACGCTTCCGGGTGGAAAGTCGAGGAACCGACGCCGATCAGGCCGGCGGCGAGCAGCAGGGTCGGGAAGGTCGAGACGACGGACAGCATCAGCACGCCGGCAAGGGTAAAGCACATGCCGACCGGCAGCAGGAATGGCAGCGGACGGCGGTCCGTGTACAAGCCGATCCAGGGCTGCAGCAACGATGCCGTGCACTGGAACGTCAGGGTTATGAGGCCGACCTGGGTAAAACTGAGTGAAAACTCGGCTTTCAGCATCGGATAAATCGACGGCAATAATGCCTGGATCAAGTCATTGAGCAAATGCACGAAGGCGACGGCGCCCAGGATGTGCATGGCCAGACCGGATTGTTGTTGGGAACTATGAAGCGAGGGAGCCGCCGGCACGGACTTGGCCAATGGCGGGGCAGTTGTGGTTGTATGCATGTGTCTTCCGCAATAATCGGGCACGGCGGGCGGCCCGGCAAAGAAGCCAGTATAGTATGGTCACTGAACTGATAACTTCCAATAATCGTCGCCCAAGTGACAACTGAGTGACAATCAGGCGACAAGCCAACGACCGACATGTACACCCACCCACCAGCCCAGACCCACCCCGATGGCGTGCCGTTCAGCCGCAGCACCAGCTCGCACGATTACCAGCATGTACCGCGCCCCGTGACGGCCATGTCCAGGCAATATGCGGCCGGCGACTACACGGCGCCGCACAGCCACGTGCGGGCACAACTGCTGTATGCGACGGAAGGCGTGATGCGCGTCTCCACCGAACATGGCGTGTGGATATTGCCGCCCCGGCGCGCCCTGCTGATCCCCGTGGGCGTCGTGCATGAAGTCCATATCTTGAGCGAACTGAGCATGCGCACCGTGTACATCGATGCGCAGGTGGCGGCCCCGTACGGCGCCGATTGCAAGGTGCTGGAAGTGAGCCGGCTGCTGCGCGAGCTGATCCTGGCCTTGCTGGCCGAACCGATCGAATATGCGCTGGCGGGGCGCGGCGACTGGCTGGCGCATTTGATCCTGTCGGAACTGGCGACGGCCGACACCGTGCCCCTCGCCATCCCCTGGCCCCGCGACCGGCGCCTGGTGGCCGTGTGCACGGCCATCATGAGCGCGCCCGGCAGCCGGCGCAGCATCGAGGACTGGGCCCAGGATGCGGGCGCCAGCGCGCGCACCCTGATCCGTTTATTCCCGAAGGAAACGGGCTTGCACTACCGCCAATGGCTGCAGCAAGTCCACCTGGCCGAGGCATTCTGCCGCCTGGACCGGGGCGAAGGCGTGGCCGCCATCGCCTACGCGCTGGGCTACGCCAGCCCCAGCGCCTTCAGCGCCATGTTCCGCCGCATCCTGGGCCGCACGCCGCAGCACTACCTGAGCGAGTGGCGCGCCGCGTAGGTCGGCTTAGCGAGGCGCAGCCACGCGTAAGCCGACAAGCTGCACTAAGCCGGCCTACTCTTTTTCGCCCGCAATCAGACGGTAGGCCAGCGCCCCGAGCAAGGCGCCGATGATAGGGGCCAGCCAGAACAGCCACAGCTGGCTCGTCGCCCAATCGCCCACGTACAGGGCCACGCCCGTGCTGCGGGCCGGGTTGACGGAGGTATTGGTGACGGGGATGCTGATCAGGTGGATCAGGGTCAGCGCGAGGCCGATCGGCAGCGGGGCGAAGCCGGCCGGCGCGCGCTTGTCGGTGGCGCCCAGGATGACGATCAGGAAGAACATCGTCAGCACGATTTCAATGACCAGCGCCGACAGCATCGAATAACCGCCCGGCGAATGGGCGCCAAAGCCGTTCGAGGCAAAGCCCTTGCTGACGTCGAAACCGGCCTGGCCGCTGGCGATCACGTACAGTACGCCGCCAGCCACGATGGCGCCCAGCACTTGCGCGATGATGTAAGGCAGTAACTGGCTGGCGGGAAAGCGGCCGCCGGCCCACAGGCCGATCGAGACGGCAGGATTCAGGTGGCAACCCGAGATGTGGCCGATGGCGTAAGCCATGGTCAGCACCGTCAGGCCAAACGCCAGCGCTACGCCGGCAAAGCCGATGCCAAGGCCGGGAAAGGCGGCGGCCAGCACGGCGCTGCCGCAACCGCCCAGTACCAGCCAGAACGTGCCGAGAAATTCGGCGCCATATTGTTTCATGATGTATTCCTTTAAAGTGACGAGAAAACGTGCCAGGGACGACCAATCGGACCGCTCACCACCTTTGCCCCGCCCAAGGGCGACGGCAAAGCACAGCACCAGCAACGCACGCTGCAGAGCGCGCATAATGACACGACGTCATTATCAATGCAACATTATTGCGTACAATAATGCTAATAGTTCTCTTGACACCTAAAGGTTGTTTTGATAATTCTCATGGCGCGGGGCGGCGCATGTACTTTTCCGGCGCCTCCAGCGGCGCAAAGCCAAAGCCCGCATACAGGCCATGCGCGTCATCGGTGCCCAGCATCCAGGCAACATCGCGCAAGCGCGCATCGCCGAGTACGGCGGCCACCATCTGCCTGCCGTAGCCGCGCCCCTGGTAGGGCGGCAGCACGAACACGTCGCGCAGGTAGGCAAAATCCGTGTAGTCGGTGATGACCCTGGCGAACGCCACTTGCTGGCCATCCACATAGCCGCCGAAACACAGCGCGTTGGCGATCCCCTTGCGCACCGTTTCGATCGCCACGCCGCGCTTCCAGTACGACTGCTCGCTCAGGTAGCGGTGGATCATGGGCACGTCCAGCTCGCCGCGCTCGCTGGAAATGCGTAGCGGCGCGTGCATCAGTTCTTGTACAGCAAGTCGGCTTCGGCGATGCTGGGCTCGCCGAAATACACGGTGCGCAAGCCGCCCTTGGCATCGCTGCCCATGTACACGCCCGTCATGCTGCGCGCGACGGGGTCGTACAAAATGGAATAGCGGTGGCCGCAATTGTGCGGTTCGCAGACGCTGCTCAGCAGGCGTGCCTTGCCGTCGATCTCGACGGGCTTGAGCGGGCTGGCCACGCCATCGGGCACCCAGCGCTGCCGCTTCAGGCCCGCCTTTTTCAAGCCCTCATTGAAGGCCTTGCGAAAGGCGTAGTCCGCCTTGTAGACATCGGGGAAATACGGACAGGTATGGCCGCCGTCGCAGCTTTGCGCCTGCTCGATCAGCGACAGTTTGGGCGTACGCGCTTGTGCCGGCACGGCGGCCAGCGCCACGGCGGCGCCCAGGAATACGGGTAAAAGCAAACGTACAGACATGCAAACTCCTAAAAGCATAGTGTAATGCCGGAAGCATAGCAGAATGGCATGCTTGTGCGCGCGCCTCAGGGAGAACAGCGGATGCCGACCACGCCGTTGACCTTGCCTTCCGGCCAGCCCGTCTCGCGCCAGCGGTACACGCCGGGCGCGACGATGATCAACTGCCATTCCACCAGCTTGCCAGCGGCATTGAGGCGGGTCTCATTGTCATAGCGCAACGTCAGGCTGCGCTCCGTTTCCGCCACCACCGTCGCGGCAAAGCGGTTGGTTTCGCCCAGCTTGCTTTTCCACGTGCGGTCGTTGAAGATCGCCAGCCGCTGATGATCGTCAGACAACTGCATGCGCGTAAAGTGCCGCGCTTCTTCGCACACACTATTCGTATTCACGCTGTCGGACCAGCTGCCGGACAGTTGCTCGGCGTCAAAAGGAGTCGGGGTGGCGGCCACGGCCGCACTCAGCAGCAAGCTTGCAAGCATAGTTTATCGAAAGAAAACGAAAGGAATCATCATGGTCAACGCAGCGCCAGGGTGATGCTCGATGGCAGTGCGGGCGTGCGCCGGTGCAAAGTCGCCTGCTCGTAGGCATACGCCATTGCAATGAGCGCCATGTCGCCGTGGGCTGGGCCGATGAAGGACAAGCCGACCGGCAAGCCCCCGACCATGCCGGCAGGCACCGTAATATGCGGCAAGTCGGACTGCGGCGATACGCCATGGCAGGTCGGCCCCACCAGCGCATCGAGCGCATGCGAACGCAGCAGCGCTTCAATGCCGCCAGACCCGGACGCGGGCGGCGGCTCGATCAGTTCGGCGCCCTGTTCGCGCAACACCAGCAGCGCCTGCTCGATCACGGCATCGGTCCCGGCGCACAGGCCGAACAGGCTGCGCGCAACGCCGATGCGGCGCCCTTGCAAGCCGGCAAGGTCGAGCGTCAAGCCATCGGCCAGGCGCTCGCCCGTCAGGGCGGCGAGCAGCCAGGCCGCCTCGCGCACGCTGGGCGCCATCGGCCCTGCCGTGGCTGGCTCACCGCCCTGCCCGCCAGCGGTCCTGCCGGTGGGCTTGATGGCGACCAGGCCGCAGTTTGAAGCAGGCGCGACGATGGAGCCGTCCGCCGCGCTGTCGACGGCCAGGATAGTCAGGCCGGCCCAGCTGGCACTGGCATGCGGCACGCTGACGGCGGCCCACTGGCGCAAATTGCTTTTGCCGATGATGACGGCGCCGGCCGCGCGCAAGCGCGCCGCCACAAAGGAATCGCAGCTGGCATGCGTGGCCAGGGGTGCCTGCGTGCGCGTCTTCATGCGGTCGCCCGTGGCGATATTGTCGCGCAAGACGACGGGGATGCCATGCAAGGGGCCGCGCACCTTGTGCACCTGCCGCTCGCGGTCCATTTCCAGCGCAATTTTCAGCGCGTCGGGATTGATTTCAATGCCGGGATAGGCGCGCGCGCCGATGCTGCACAGGGAGCGGATGCGCGCCAGGTACTGCGACGTCAGCGCATGGGAACTGAGTTTGCCTGCCTGCATCATCTGCTGTTGCGGCAAGACCCCTGCGTCGAGCAAATGGGCCATGGGACTGGCGGGCGCCGTGGCACGGGCCAATACGGGGCGCGACACGCCCCGGGACGCGCCACTGCGTAACATCTGACTGCGCTGCATCGTATCTCCAGGAAACCTCAGTGTTTCTAACGCAATAATGTGCTAGCCATAGCATAGCAGTCCTTGCAACTCAATTGTTGTTGAAAGGAATTATTTTTCAAGCAAAAAAAAACGCCGCCCGAAGGCAGCGTTTCTTGATGGTCAAGCACTGGCGCGTATCAGTTGCGCACGACACGCTTGTATTCGTTGGTACGGGTATCGATTTCGATGACGTCGTCCTGTGCCACGAACAGCGGCACTTGCACGGTGTGGCGGTGCGCGTCGATGGCGTTTTCGATCTTGGCTTCTTTCAGGACGTTGCCCGACGTGTTGCCCTTGACCGCAGGCTCCGAGTACACCACTTGACGGGCGATGGTCGTCGGCAGTTCAACGGAGATAGCCTTGCCGTCGTAGAAAATGGCTTCGCATTCCATGCCATCTTTCAGGTAATGCAGTGCATCGCCCAGGTTTTCTTCTTCGATTTCGTACTGGTTGTACTCGGTGTCCATGAAAACGAACAGCGGGTCGGCGAAGTACGAATACGTCACTGGCTTTTTATCCAGAACAACCACGTCGAACTTGTCGTCGCCGCGGAACACGTTTTCCATCGGGGTGTTCGTCAGAAGATTTTTCATCTTCCATTTGTAGGTGAAGCCCGTGCGGCTCGAACCGTTGACATCAGAACGCAACACGATCATTGGCTTGCTGTCGACCATGATGATATTGCCAACACGAATTTCTTTTGCGGGTTTCATAGGAATGTACGTAAAAAGTGGGTTGCATGAAGACCATCTGCCGCCTGTGCGCCATCAGCGCCGCAAGCTTGCGTTTGATCGGTTAAAAATACGTTAGAAATAACCGGGCATTTTACCTTAATTTTGGGCAAGCGCCTATCTCGTCGCGCCGGCGAACGCCAGCAAGTTACTTGCCAGATCGCCATGCGCCTGCATCTGCCGCTGCCAGTCCTGCGCGCGCGCCCGGATGCGCGGCAGATCGGCCTGCAATGCGGGCCACAGCTGCGCCCACGGCAAGGCGTCCGCGCTGGCGCCATTCCAGGCCAGCGCCGCCCGCACCAGGCTGTCGATGGCGCCGTCCGCGTCCATCGCATAGCGCTGCAGGAAGGCGCGCAATTTCACGTGATGCAAGTTTTCGTCCTGCAAGTAGATATGCCAGAGAAACGGCTGGCCCGCCCATTGCGCGCGCACGAAGGAATCCTCGCCACGCACCAGGTTCACGTCGCAAGCCCACAGCAGGCGGTCGTAATCGTCCTGCGGCACGAACGGCAGCACGCGCACGGTGAGCGCGCCGCGCGTGCGCGCCGCACCGGCTACCGCTGCATCGTCGCCGATAAATGCCTGAACGGCATCGAACGCGACGCCTTCCGGCACCAGGCACGTGACGGGCCCGCTCCCCGCCTGCCAGGCCGCAAACAACTCGGCGACGGGCGCGGATGGATAGCAGAACAGCGATACTTTCAAGGCGCGCATTTCCGCCGCCGTCACGCCGAATTGCCTCAGGAATGCCGCCATGCCATCCGCCTCGGCCTGGAACGCCAGCCGCCGCTCGTCGAGCGCCGCTTCGCGCAGCAAACCGCCCGTCTTATCGGTAAAACCGGGAAAGAAGAAATGCTTGATCATGCCGTGGCGCGGGGACGTCAGCGCATGGCAACCCTCGACCCACTCTTCCGCCGTCAAGCCCTCCAGGTTCAGCCACACGGGCTGCGGCGAACACTGGGCCATGGCGGCGATATAGCCGGGTGGAATATCGCAGGCAAAAAACTCGATGACGATATCGGCAATATCGGCGGGCGCAAACACGCCATCCTGGCCGTGCCAGTGGCGGATCGTGACGCCGGACACCTGCTGCGCTTCGGCAGCCACATCGATTTCAGGGCAAATGCGCTGGAAACTGGGTAAATCATCGACCCACAGGGTGACGGCCACGCCGTGTTCGCCGCTTAACTGCCGCGCGAGGCGCCAGCAAATACCGATATCGCCGTAGTTGTCGACGACTTTGCAGAAGATGGCGAGAGATGGTGCGCGATCGGTAGGTAGTGGCATAGTCAAGGGGAAGAGAAAAACGTGGGCATGGCGGCCAATAACAAAAAAGCCGCGCTGTTACCAGGCGGCTTTTTTGTTGGCTGATTCAGCCGGTCTGGCGTCCCCAAGGGGATTCGAACCCCTGTACTCACCGTGAAAGGGTGATGTCCTAGGCCTCTAGACGATGGGGACAGAAAATCTGTCCTGGATGCGCTGCTTTGCATCCCGACCTGTTACTTTACTTGCTGACTGCGTGCGAATCTGGCGTCCCCAAGGGGATTCGAACCCCTGTACTCACCGTGAAAGGGTGATGTC
>NZ_LRIC01000029.1:0-3556 GCF_001758725.1 Janthinobacterium sp. HH106
TCCAAAAGAATTCATCGAAGTAGAAATTGCCGTGGTAGCCCTGCGCCGTGCGCGCGTTGGTGCCCAGGAAGTACAGATGCGCGCCGTTCGGCAGCACGATGGGGTCGCCCGTCAACTCGATGCCGGCGGCCTCGCGCGCGAATTGCACGATGTATTGCTTGAAAACGTGCGCCTGGCTCTTGGAAGCCGACAGAAAAATCTGATTGCGGCCCGTCGCCATGGCATCGGCCAGCGCCTCGCGCGCGAAGTACCAGGTGGCGCCGATCTGGCGGGACTTGAGGATGGCGCGCGTACGCTGGTCGCCGTTGCGATACCAAACTTTCTGGTAATCGAAGAGCGAATCCTGGAAGGCGTCGAGCAGCTGGATTTTCTGTTCTTCGCTGAAATCGTTGCGCGTCGGCTTCTTCTTCGGGCCGGCATTGCGGTTCGCCAGCTTGGGGTTGAGATCGACCTCGTTGCCGCCCGGCTGCTCATAGCGGCGCACGCGCGCCGCCTGCACGATAGCGCGCATCAGCAGGTCAATTTCCTTGTAATCGCTGCCGCTCTTGACCTCTTTTTCGATCAGTTTCACCAGGCGCAGCTCAGCCGCTGCCTCGACGTGCTCGATGGCCTGCGCCTTGTCCCATTCGTCGCGCTCTTTCCAGCTATTGATGGTGGTGCGCTTGATCCCTAAGTGGCGGGCGATGGACGAAATGCGCCAGCCCTTCCAGTACAGGGCGCGCGCGGCACGGCGCGGCTCGGACTCGGGCACGGCCAGTTCGGCGATTTTCTCGTCGAAAGTTTGTTCGCTTGTTTTCTCGATTGTCAGCATGCCGCCAGCGTAGGCCGCGCGCGCGCGGAGCGGGGAAAGGCAAAAGTCGCTATGGCCCATAGCAACCCGCACCGCATTGAATCGCGGCGCCAAGACGTTGACCATGGCGTTATCCGATCAACCGAGAACGCCCACCATGTCCAAATCGAAATTCTTCCGCGTCGCCACCGAAGGCGCCACCACGGACGGCCGCAACATCGACCGCGCCACCATCGAGCAGATCGCCGCCACCTATAACCCGAAAACCTACGGCGCGCGCATCTGGCTCGAGCACATTCGCGGCATCCTGCCCGACAGCCAGTTCAAGGCCTACGGCGACGTGATCGCCGTGAAAGCCGAGGAAGTGGACACGGACAGCGGCAAGAAACTGGCCCTGTTCGCGCAGATCGAACCCACGCCGGAACTGGTGGCCATCAACAAGGCGAAACAAAAGCTCTATACCAGCCTGGAAATCCAGCCTGATTTTGCCGACTCGTCGCAGCCCTACCTGGTCGGCCTGGGCGTCACCGACAGCCCCGCCAGCCTGGGCACCGATGCACTGAAATTCTCCGCCAGCCGCAAGCAGCAAAGCGCCAACCTGTTCACCTCGGCCGTCGAGGTGACGCTGGAATTCGAAGAGCAGGGCATCAAGCTGGCCGACGCCGTGAAAAACCTGCTGTCGCGCTTCTCGAATAAATCCGGCGCCGACGCCGCGCAATTCGCCGACATCAGCGAAGCCGTCGAGGCGCTGGCCGGCCACGTCGTCACCGTCAACGACAACTACGCAGGCACCGTGACGCGCCTGGAAAAAACCGAAACTGCCTTGAAGGCCACGCAGGAGGAGCTGGCCGCCTTCAAGGCGCAGATGGACGAAGCGCCCGGCAACGGCCCGCGCCGCCCGGCCGCCACCGGCAACGACGGCGCCGTGCAGACCGAGTTTTAAGCGCCCTCGCCCTTTCTTCCCCCCATTCAACAACGGAGCATCAATACATGAAAAAGCAAACGCGCCAGGTCTTTGGCCAGTATGAAACCCGCCTGGGCCAACTGAACGACACGGACAACGTGGCCAAGACCTTCAGCGTCACGCCCAGCGTGCAGCAAAAGCTGGAAACGAAAATGCAGGAATCGAGCGAGTTCCTGTCGAAGGTCAACATCATCGGCGTGACCGAGCAGGAAGGCGAAAAGCTGGGCCTGGGCGTGTCCGGCCCGATTGCCGGCCGCACCAACACCAAGGACAAGGAACGCAAGACGCGCGATCTGTCCACCCTGGATGGCACCAAGTACCGCTGCGAACAGACCAACTTCGACACGCATCTGAACTATGCCAAGCTGGACTCCTGGGCCAAGTTCCCCGACTTCCAGTCGCGCGTGGCCAATGCCATCCTGACACGCCAGGCGCTGGACCGCATCGTCATCGGCTTCAATGGTGTGAAAGCCATGGCCGACACCGATCTGGACGCCAACCCACTGCTGCAGGACGTCAACAAGGGCTGGCTGCAGCACCTGCGCGAGCTGGCGCCCGAGCGCGTGCTGGGCCTGGTCGCCGCCGGCTTGCCGGGCAAGGTCATCATCGGCGACGTGGACGGCGCCGACTATGCCAACCTGGACGCGGCCGTCACGGATGCCGTCAACCTGCTGGACCCGTGGTATCAGGAAGACACCAATCTGGTGGCCATCGTCGGGCGCAAGCTGTTGAATGACAAGTATTTTCCATTGGTCAACGCCAAGCAGGCGCCCACGGAAACGCTGGCGGCCGACATCATCATCAGCCAGAAACGTATCGGCGGCTTGCCGGCGGCGCGCGTGCCCTACTTCCCGGACAACGCCATCCTTATCACGCGTTTTGACAATCTGTCGATCTATTTCCAGGAAGGCGCGCGCCGCCGCCGCGTCGAGGACGTGCCCAAGCGCGACCGCATCGAAAACTACGAATCGTCGAATGACGCCTATGTGATCGAAGACTTGGGCCTGGCCGCGCTGGTGGAAAACATCGAACTGAAAGACAAGTGATGGCCAACCAGTCCCCCGCCCTGCGCCACCGCGCGCGCATGCTGGCCGAGCGCACGGCCGGCGCCGCCGCGCCGCAAGGCGTGACCACCGGCACGGCCTACGAAATGATGCTCTACAAGCTGGCCGACGACCGCCGCCGCCTGAAAGCCATCCAGTCCGTCGAGCGCAAGATCGAGGTCAAGGCCACCTTGCTGCCCGACTATGCGCAGTGGATCGACGGCGTGCTGGCCGGCGGCAAGGGCGCCCAGGATGACGTCTTCGCCACCTTGCTGGTATGGCACATCGACACCGGCGAGTACGCGCGCGCCCTGGTCATGGCCGAATATGCTTTGGCGCACAAATTCACCCTGCCCGAGACTTACAGCCGTGACATCGCCACCCTGATGCTGGACGAATTTGCCGAGGGCTACTTGCACGGCAAGCTGGCCGCCGATCCGCAGCATGCGGCCCAGGTGCTGGGCACCGTCGAGCAGCTGACGGCCGGCAGCGATGCGCCTGACCAGGCGCGCGCCAAGCTGCACAAGGCCACCGGCCTGGCCATGATCGCCGTGCTCGATCAAGCGGACGACACGGACATCGCCCCGGCGCTGGTGGCACAAGCGGAAACGGCCATGGCCCAGCTTAAGCGCGCCCGCGCCCTGTCGGAGTCGTGCGGCGTCAAGAAAGATATGGAACGGCTGGAACGGCGCCTCAAGCGCGCGGCCGGTTCCACGTAAAGAGCATCCCCCGCAGCACGGCGGCACGGGGGGATTCTGG